>JBOGOW010000013.1:0-8137 GCA_050748285.1 Pyrinomonadaceae bacterium | reverse complement strand
GCGGGCGGCGTTTCGATCACTTTTCCGCAAAAACGCGGATACCTTTATCAAGAGGGCGGCATGGTGGCTCGCGACGGTCACTGTCGAACATTCGACGCTAAAGCCGAAGGCACGATCTTCGGCAGCGGTGCAGGCGTCGTACTGCTGAAGAGACTCGAAGACGCTTTGGAAGAAGGCGATCATATCTATGCCGTGATCAAAGGTTCGGCCATCAATAATGACGGCTCTCTCAAGGTAGGTTACACCGCGCCGAGCGTTGACCGCCAGGCCGAAGTGATCGCCACGGCGCATGCGGTTGCCGGAGTTGAACCGGAAACGATCAGTTATATCGAAGCCCACGGTACGGGCACCCCGTTGGGTGATCCGATCGAGGTAGCCGCACTTAAGAAAGCCTTTGGAGCCACGGTTAAAGAAGGAAGCTGCGGTCTTGGCTCTGTAAAGACGAACGTCGGACATCTTGAGATAGCAAGCGGCGTTACCGGCTTGATAAAAACGTCAATGGCGCTTGATCGCCAGATGATTCCCGCGACGATTCATTTCGAAACTCCGAATCCCGAGCTTGGTTTGGAAGGAAGTCCATTTTATGTGGTCGATAAGCTGACCGAATGGAAAAAGGGCGAATCACCGCGCCGGGCCGGGGTAAGCTCGTTTGGGGTCGGCGGGACAAATGCACACGTGGTTTTGGAGGAAGCGCCTGAGGGTGCGTCGTCCGAATCGAGGCCGACGCAGTTGATGGTATTATCCGCCAAGACCGAAACCGCTCTCGACGCCGCGACCGCTAATCTTGCAGAGTTTATAAAGACTCACGGGGACGTAAATTTAGCGGATATGTCATATACGCTGAAAGTTGGCCGTCGCGAATTTCAACACAGGCGAATGTTTAACTGCTCGAGCACCGAAGATGCTTTGGCTGTGCTTGATTCCAAAGATTCGAAACGGCTAAAGACGGCTCAGGCAAGTTCGCCGCGTCCAAAACTGAATTTCATCTTCCCCGGTCAGGGAACACAGCAGGTCAATATGGGCCGGGGCTTGTATGAAAGCGAACCGGATTTTCGCAGAGAGATCGACCGATGCGTGGAAATCCTTAAGCCGCATCTGGGATTCGATCTGCGCGACGTTCTTTATCCTTCCGATCAAAATCTCGAAGAAGCACGTCTCCGACTTAATCAAACATCTATAACGCAGCCCGCGATCTTCGTTATCGAATACGCTCTGGCTAAATTGTGGGAGCGTTGGGGCGTAAAGCCCGATGCAATGATCGGGCACAGCGTCGGCGAATATGTGGCCGCCTGCTTAGCGGACGTTTTCTCGCTTGAAGATGCGCTTGCGTTGCTGGCTGCGCGCGGCCGAATGTCGGAAGAACTTCCCAGCGGGTCGATGCTGGCCGTCAGGCTTCGGCTCGAAGAAATAGAACAATACGCGCAAAACGGCATCTCGATCGCATCGGTAAATGCTCCGAACCTGAGCGTGCTTTCCGGCACGAAGGAACAAATTGCGGAGCTTGGATTGCTGCTAAAAACGAACGGTGTCGTGTCGCGACTGCTGAACACGTCGCATGCGTTTCATTCGGTGATGATCGAACCGATCCTGCCCAAATTTATCGAACTGATGGAAAAGACACGGCTTAATCCGCCGACGATTCCGTATGTCTCGACCCTAACGGGCCGTTGGGTTACCGAAAGCGAGGCACAAGATCCACATTATTGGGCACGCCACTTCCGCGAGACGGTTTTGTTCGCCGCTGGAGTTGAAGTGCTTCGAGCGGAACCGAACGGCGTCTTCCTGGAAGTCGGTGCGGGTCAGACGCTCAGTCGGCTGGTTCGTCAGACATGCGGCAAATCGGGACACGTCGTCGCATCGTCGTTGGGCGATGAATGCACGAACGAGTCCGATCAAAATTCATTCCAGTCTGCTCTCGGTCAGTTGTGGATACACGGAATAGAAATTGACTGGAAACAATATTACGAACACGAACAGCGGCTCAGGTTGAGCCTGCCCACTTATCCCTTTGAGCGAAAACGTTACTGGGTCGAACCGGTATCCGACCACACATCGGTTCGATTCCCCGATCAATTGCCTCAGCCAAAATCGGGTGAGATACAAGGGCAAAACGATTTAAATGGGAATTTGCCTGTTAATGGCGATTTACCTATGGAGAAAGAAATGTCAACGATTGCAATACCCCCAAAGCAAATAGACCGTCGGCAAGATGTCGCTGAGTCTCTAAAGACGCTTTTTCACGATCTCTCCGGCGTCGAAATAGCCGATATCGACGAGACGGCGACGTTTCTCGAACTGGGATTCGATTCACTTTTTCTTACGCAGGTAAGTCAGTCGATCCAATCCAAATATAGCGTAACGGTTGCGTTTCGCCAGATGTTGGACGAACTGTCCACTATCGAAACGCTTTCTGAATTCATTGATGAAAAGCTTCCCGCAGATCTGCAGCCGATTGTAAGCACAGTGGTCGTCAGTTCGCAGACCGAGGCTGTTGTAACACCTACGCTTAAAACCGTCGAAACTTCGTCTGCCGAATCAAACGGAAATCTCCCGATACAGGAAAATACGATCGAAAGAGTAATTCAGCAGCAGCTCGATGCGATGTCGCAGCTTGCGGCACAGCAGATTGCTATGCTTCGCAACGGTGGATTGGACATGTCGTCCGACCAATCGACTCCGGTTGTTTCAGCCATTTCCGCAAGCGCGGCAGTCTCGAGCAGGCCGATAATAAAAGCGCCGGAGCGACCTGCAGCGGCCGTAAATGAGAAGAAAGAGAAGCCGTTTTCTCCGTTCAAGCCAGTCGAGAAAGGCAAAGGCGGTACGTTGACTCCGCGACAACAAATCGCACTTGACCAATTGACCGAGCGATTTACCAAGCGTACGGCCAAGTCGAAAGCGATGACCCAGAAATATCGCTCGGTTCTGGCGGATCCAAGGGCAGCGGCCGGTTTTCGCTCGCAATGGAAAGAGCTTATTTATCCGATCATTGTTGAAAAATCCGTCGGGTCGAACCTTTGGGACATCGACGGAAATAAATACGTCGATATTCTAAATGGATTTGGCGTAACGCTTTTTGGGCACGCACCGGATTTTGTATCTAAGGCGGTTGAAGAGCAGCTTCGGCGCGGATACGAAATTGGCCCGATGAGCGATCTCGCCGGCGAGGTTGCAAGTTTGATCTGCGAGCTTACCGGAAACGATCGGGCGACTTTTTGCAACACTGGTTCCGAAGCTGTGCAGGGCGCGCTCCGGCTGGCCCGAACTATTACGGGCCGCAATCTTGTCGCTACATTTGCCGGTGATTATCACGGCGGGTTTGACGAGGTTTTGGTTCGCTCAAATGTTGTTGACGGATTCATTCATACGGCTCCGGTCGCTCCCGGCATCCCGCAAGAAAGCGTTGATAATATTTTGGTTTTAGAATATGGCACACCAGAGGCTCTGCAGGTTTTGCGCGAACATGCTCATGAGCTTGCGGCAGTTCTGGTCGAACCGGTACAAAGCCGTCACCCGAACCTGCGGCCGGTCGAGTTTTTGAAAGAAGTACGCGAACTTACCGAGCAGGCCGGAGCCGCGTTGATATTCGATGAGGTTGTAACCGGATTCCGCAGTCATCTCGGCGGAGCGCAGGCGTTGTTCGGTATCAGGGCGGACCTGGCTACTTACGGAAAAGTTCTCGGCGGCGGAATGCCGATCGGTATTCTTTCCGGAAAGTCCAAGTTCATGGACGCTCTCGATGGCGGCCCTTGGAGCTATGGCGATAAGTCGGTGCCCGAATCGGGCGTAACTTTTTATGCCGGCACATTTTTCCGGCATCCGCTCGCTCTGGCAGCCGCACACGCCTCGTTGACTCATCTGAAGGAACAGGGGCCGGCTCTTCAGGAGCAGCTTGCCGAAAAGGCCGGGCGACTGGTCGCAAGGATCAACAACTGTTTTGAGCAAAATCATTTGCCGGTTACTGTCGAAAATTTCGCATCTATCTTTTATCTGCATTTTCCCGTCGAAGAACGATTTGCGAGTCTCTTTTACTATCTGCTTAGGGAAAAAGGCGTTCATATCCTTGAGAATTTCCCTTGTTTCCTTACGACCGCACATACCGAAGAAGATCTGGATTTTGTCGTCCGCGTTTTCGAGGAATGCGTGGTCGAAATGCAAAAATGCGGCTTCTTCCCGGAACCTCACGATGAAGCGGTCACGCAAAAAGTGGAAACCGCTTTGCAGAACGGCGAGCAGCAAGTACCGCTTACCGAAGCACAAAAAGAGATCTGGCATGCGTCGCTTTTGGGAGACGAAGCCGCGCTGGCTTACAGCGATTCAGTGGTCGTCAATGTTAAGGGCAAATTGAACGTCGATGCATTGCGAAAATCGCTCGATATGCTTGTTGTCCGCCATGAGGCGCTCCGCACCACGTTCCACGCATCGGGCGAATACCAGCAGATCGCACCTTCGGGCTCAATGGATGTTCCGCTAGTCGATCTTTCAACTTTGAACGAAAAAGAGTCCGAGCTCGCAAAATTACTTAAGGCCGAGGCGCGCGAAAACATTGACCTTATCAATGGCCCGCTTTCAAGGGTGAAACTGGTTAAGTTGGAAGACGAATTGCACGTTCTCGTCTTCGTTGCTCATCACATAGTCTGTGATGGTTGGTCGTTTGCGGTTCTTTTGGCGGAACTCTGCGAACTTTACACCGCTGAAGTTCACGGCGAGCAAACCGAGATTCCCGAAGCTGCAAAGTTTAGCGACTTTGTGAAATGGGATACGGCTAAAATGTTCGGCCCGGAAGGTAAGGTCGCCGAGCAATATTGGCTTGAACAGTTTTCGAAGCCGCTTTCCGCTCTTGATCTGCCAAACGATCGGCCGCGTCCATCCAATAAAACATTTAGCGCGGATGTCGAGAGCTTACTGCTCGATGAATCGCTGTATAAAGATCTAAAACGTCTTGGGGCAAAGAACGGAGCAACGCTATTTACGACGCTGCTGGCCGGATTCAACGTCCTGCTTAATCGCCTTTCTGGCGAAAGCGATATCGTCGTAGCGGTTCCGGCCGCCGGACAGTCGGCGATCGGCGAGGAACGCCTCGTTGGACATTGTGCCAACCTGCTTCCTGTTCGTAGCGAGGTCAAAGCCGAAGAATCGTTTGCCGAATATCTCAAACGGATAAAGACAACGGTGCTCGATGTATACGAGCACCAAAATTACACGTACGGTTTGCTTGTGCAGCGGTTGGCACTGCCGCGCGATCCGAGCCGTTCGCCGCTGCTTTCGGCGATGTTCAATATCGACCGGGCCGGATTTAAGGGCCTCGATCTGGGCGGACTTCCGCTTGAAATAACGACGAATCGAAAGGCATTTGCAACATTCGATATCTATTTCAATATGCTCGAAACCGATCAGGGCATTGTTATCGACTGCGAATACAACACCGACCTCTTCGACGGTTCAAGTATTCGGCGCTGGCTCGAGCACTATCGAACGCTGCTGGAAGGTGCGGTCTCAGAGCCGGAAAAAGCGGTATCTCATTTGCCGCTGCTTGGAGACGCCGATAAAAATCAGCAGCTGGTCGAATGGAATTCAACCGCCCGCGATTATCCACGAAATCGGTGCGTCCACGAGCTATTCGAAGAGCAGGTGAAACGGACGCCGGATGCGGTCGCTGTAGAATTTGAAGGCGAGACGCTCACATATTCTGAATTGAATTCAAAGGCCAACCAACTTGCAAATTATCTTCTTAGCACCGGTGTCGAACACGAAACGCTGGTTGGACTTTGCGTTGACCGCTCGCTGGATATGATGATCGGGCTGCTTGGCATTATGAAATCCGGAGCGGCATACGTGCCGGTCGATCCGTCATTTCCGAAGGATCGAGTGAATGCAATCATTGAAGACTCCGGAGTGCAGACGATCGTTTCGCAAGCACATCTGGCTTTTGATCTGCGGGAACGGGTTAAGAAGGTAATCTGCATCGATCTTGAGTGGGACGAAGTTGCAGCAAATGGCAGCGATAAGCCCGAAATAGAAGCTACGCCGGACAGTCTTGCTTACGTGATCTACACTTCAGGGTCAACGGGCAAACCAAAAGGCGTTCAGGTCGAACACCGTGCCTTTGTCAATTTGCTTTGCTCGATGCAAAACGAGCCGGGAATGACGGCAAAAGATGTTTTGGTCGCCGTTACAACACTGTCGTTCGATATCGCCGGACTGGAACTTTTCCTTCCGTTGATAACGGGAGCCAAAGTGATCGTTGCAAGCCGCGATGCTGCTTCCGACGGTAATGTTTTGATGAAGCTGATCGCAGACATCGGAGCAACAATGATGCAGGCCACGCCCGCCACCTGGAGACTTCTTTTAGAGGCTGGATGGAACGGCAATGACGCATTCAAGATCTTGTGTGGCGGCGAAGCGCTTCCCCGCGATCTGGCAAACGAACTCATCGGCCGATGCGGTTCATTGTGGAATATGTATGGGCCAACGGAGACGACTATCTGGTCTTCGATAAGTAACATCACTTCAACCGACGGGCCAGTTTTTCTCGGCGAACCGATCGCGAATACTCAGCTTTACGTGCTTAATGACGATATGGAACCGCTGCCGATCGGAGTCGCAGGCGAACTCCACATTGGCGGCGATGGGCTTGCCCGCGGCTATTTCAACCAACCGGAAATGACGGCGGCGAAGTTTGTTCAGGATCCTTTTGCCCTCGATGGGAAGGCGAAAATCTATAAGACCGGCGACTTGGTTCGCCGAAGAGAAGATGGAAATATCGAGTTTCTTGGACGCATCGACCATCAGGTAAAGGTGCGGGGTTATCGCATTGAGTTAGGCGAAATAGAGTCCGCGCTTCTTGAACATCCGGCTGTCGAAAACGCCGTCGTCGCGGCTCGTGAGGATAGTCCCGGCAATAAGCGGCTAGCGGCTTATGTTGTTCCTTCCGCCGGACAAGGCGTCGAGGTCGCCGAGCTTGGCGATTCGAGTTCTTACTGGGAAAAACAGTGGGATATGCTTTATCAAACGGCCATCGACGAAGAGAAGGACTGGACGCAGGTTGATGAAGACCCGACCCTCAAGGTCTTGCGCTGGACAGATGATATCGTAGATGCCGAGGCTGAGATGCAGGAGTGGCTCGACCCTGTTGTCGAACGACTTTCGAATTTGAAACCCGACAGCGTTCTTGAGATCGGCTGCGGCACGGGCCTTTTGCTTATGGCCTTGGCAACTGATTGTTCGCGATATGTAGGAACGGACTATTCAGAAGTTGTATTAAAGAATCTCCGCGAACGCTTGAAGGGCAAATCAATCGATCCGGCGACAGTGGAACTTCTCCATCGCCCTGCTGACCGCTTTGACGGTTTCGACGAACGGTCATTTGATCTTGTTATCATCAATTCGGTCGTCCAGTATTTCCCGAATATGGACTACCTAAAACGCGTGATCGAAGGCGCCGCGAAAGTGGTCAAGCCCGGTGGACGGATATTCATCGGCGATGTTCAAAACTTCGCCTTGCTCGAGACCTATCACACCGAATCCATTTTGGCGCGGGCCGAAACATCACTCTCTATCGAGTCGCTCAAACAAAGAGTTCGCAAACGCATGGAACTTGAAAGCGAACTGACTATAGATCCGGACTTCTTTATTACGCTCCAAAATGACATTGCACAGATCGGCCACGTGGACGTGCAGCTCCGTCGGGGCAGGATCGACAACGAGCCAACAAAATATCACTACGACGTAACCATCAATGTTGGAGAAAAGCCGGCGATTCATGATGACCAAGAGTGGCTTTCATGGGACGCCGCAGGTATGAATTTAGATCGCCTGCGTAAGCAGCTTGAAAAAGATGGTCCGGGAGTGTTGTGTGTTGCGGACGTGCCCAACGCCCGCATCAAAACAAAAGTAGAAGCCCAAAAGCTTATCTCAAACGGAACAAAGCTAAAAACGGTCGAAGACATATATAAAGCCCTCGATTCGGTTGAGAAGGGTGTGCATCCCGAAGACATTTGGAGCCTCGGCAAAGATCTTGGATACGTTTCGGATATCCGTTGGTCGCAAAATGGTTCGGGCGGCTTTTATGACCTAGTGCTGCGTAAAAATGGATCGATCGACAGCGTTATTCCATACCGTCACTCGCCGTCTCCGAAAC
>JBOGOW010000012.1:0-21320 GCA_050748285.1 Pyrinomonadaceae bacterium | reverse complement strand
GATCCATATCTTGCCGCCGCGTTTTACATGGCGCGTCATGGCGATACGTGCCGCCTCGATCTGTCGGTCGGTTATCCAACCCGCATCGAGGGCTTTGAGCCCGAAATCACCAAAATCGAGATTCTCGCCGCGCGTCGCTTTCCCGCGCATGCGGCCTTTCATAACTCGCCGGTGCTTCACCTTTTTCGGCATCAACATAATAAAACCTCGTGAATCGTGAATAGTGAATCGTGAATAGATACCTTTCTATCTACGATTTACGATTCACTATTTACTATCTCCTGTCGTCCCTTCGCGGCCTTCGGTCGCCGCGGCGCATCGCCGAACGGTCGGCCTTTACTTCATTTACCGGATCGGTTGTCGTTCCGCGCGCCATCGATGCATTTGCATCGAGAATCTCGCCGCGATAGATCCAAACTTTTACGCCGATAATTCCGAAGGTCGTCAGCGCCGTCGCAAATCCGAAATCGATGTCCGCACGCAATGTGTGCAGAGGAAGGCGCCCTTCGAGCGACCATTCGGTTCGGGCGATCTCGGCGCCGTTCAAACGACCGGCGACCATTACCTTGACACCCTGTGCGCCGAATCTAATCGATTCTTCCATCGTCTTTTTCATCGCACGTCGAAAGGCGATTCGCTTTTCAAGCTGCTGCGCAATCTTTTCGGCTTGTAGCTGCGCGTTCAATTCCGGGTGGCGAATTTCCTGTATCGAGATCAGCACTTCGCGTCCGGTCTTGCGGCCAAGATCTTCTCGAAGTTTCTCAATTTCAGCGCCTTTGCGGCCAATAATAATTCCCGGACGCGAAGTATAGATAATGATCTTCATACGCGTCGCTGCACGTTCAATATCTATGTGCGAAACTCCGCCGCCTGCGAATTTTCGTTTCAGATCGCGCTTTAATTGAAGGTCTTCGGCAAGGAATTTGGCAAAATCCTGCTTGGTGTACCAATGCGAGTGCCAATCCTTGTTATAGCCGACCCTGAAGCCGTATGGATGAACTTTTTGTCCCATAATATTGGAGCGCGGACACTCTTGTCCGCTTGAGTGCGAAGCACGAAACTATTTCGCGCCGCACTAATACTTTTAATTATCAACCGAACTACGCCGCTTAAAAACGCGGCGTTGCGGACAACAGTGTCCGCGCTCCTCTTACCGCCGTTCAAGTTCCTCGTTAATATTCGTCTGAGCATCCGCAGCAGGCTTACTTCCGGTTTTTTCCTCATCGGTCTGAGCAGCCAATGGCTTCGACTCTTCGATCGGCGGAACTGCACTTGCTTCTACGGGAGCCTCGACCGCCGCTGTTTCCTCAACAATCGGAGTTTCGGTCTCTTCAATGGGCGTTTCAACCTCTTCAACCTTTTCGGCTTTCACTTTCTTGTCTGCTTTCGGTGCCGACGTCTTTGCCTTTTGACTTTTTACTTTTGACTTTCCATCGGCCTTTTTTGCCTTTGCTGCTTCGGCTTTCAATTCTTTTTCGGTCTTCGGCTTTTCTTCGCTCGTCACCTCGATCGTGATATGGCAATAATGCCGCTGTTCGCGAAACGCACGGCCCTGCGGCGCGGGGCGCATGCGGCGGCGATTCTTATGCGGCCCCATATCGACAAAACATTTCCGCACCCAAAGGTCATCAGGATCGACGGCGATATTTTGCCGCTCCGCAATATACGTTGCGTTTGCGATTGCCGAATTCAAGCACTTCGCGATCGGGTCAGCCGCACGCTTATCCGTAAACTTGAGGATCGCAAGCGCACGCGAAACGTCCTCGCCGCGGATCATATCGATCACAAGCCGCGCCTTTCGCGGACTGCCCTTCAGATTTCTTAATTTAGCTATCGCTTCCATATCGTTATTTTCGATTTTCGATTTGCAAATTGCGATTTCCGATCACCTTCTTCCATTCGCAAATCGACAATCGCAAATCGCAAATTCTCTTATTTCCGTTTCGCCATTTTCTCCGCTTTCGTTCCAGGGTGTCCCTTGAACATACGCGTCGGCGAAAATTCGCCCAGTTTGTGGCCGACCATGTTTTCGGTTACGAAAACCGGAATGTGGCGTTTGCCGTTGTGCACGCCAAAGGTCAATCCGACCATATCCGGCGTGATCGTCGAACGCCGCGACCAGGTTTTTATCGCCTGCGGCTTCGTGGCTCCATCAGCCATTCGACGGAGCAATTTCTGAATACTCAGATCGATGAACGGCCCTTTTTTTAATGAACGAGGCATAATTTCGATTTTCGATTTTCGATTTTCGATTTGCGAATTCTTAAAATCAAAAATCGCAAATTGCAAATCGCAAATTATTTCCTTCTCCTGTCGCGCACTATCATATCGCTCGTGCGTTTATTGCGACGCGTTTTGTATCCGCGTGTCGGCTGTCCCCATGGCGTTACCGGATGGCGACCGCCCGAGGTTTTCCCCTCACCGCCGCCGTGGGGGTGATCGACCGGGTTCATCGCGACGCCGCGAACCTTCGGTCGCTTGCCTTTCCAGCGATTACGTCCCGCCTTCCCGAGCGAAACGTTTTCGTGCTCGGTGTTGCCGACCTGTCCGACCGTTGCATAGCAAACGACCGGTACTTTTCGTACTTCACCCGAAGGCATTCTAAGCTGTGCAAAATCGCCTTCTTTAGCGACGATCTGTGCGAAACCGCCTGCCGAACGCACCATCTGTCCGCCTTTTCCGGGGCGAAGCTCGATATTATGAACCTCGGTTCCAAGCGGAATATTCTTGATCGGCAGCGCATTGCCCGGCAAAATATCTGCTTCGGCTCCACTCAGGATCGACGTGCCGACCTTCAGTCCGACCGGTGCGATGATGTATCGCTTCTCGCCATCGAGATAGGTTATCAAGGCGATGTGCGCCGAGCGGTTCGGATCGTATTCGATCTGCGAAACCTTGCCCGGAATTCCTGCCTTGTCGCGCTTGAAATCGATGATCCGATAATGGCGTTTATGACCGCCGCCGCGACGCCGAACCGTGATTCGCCCGTCGTTATTCCGGCCCGAAATACGCTTCTTAGGTTCGAGCAGCGATTTCTCAGGCTTTGCTCCGGGCGTCAAATCGTCACGCGTCAGATAAGTCTGATAACGCCGTGCCGGCGATGTCGGTTTTAATCTCTTGATTCCCATAATTCACTCAGTGGACAATTGATAATTGACAATGGAAAATTCCTTCGCATTGTCCGTTGTCCATTGTCAATTTTCCATTAAATGGCTTCGGCGTAATCGACCATCGGCTCGCCCTTTTTCAACGTAACGTATGCCTTTTTCCAGCTTGGACGGCGGCCTTCCTGTCGGCCTCGGCGTTTCATTTTGCCGTCGTACTGCACCGTGCGAACCGTAGCGACCTTTACGTTAAAGATCTCTTCGACAGCGCCTTTTATCTCCGGTTTAGTCGCTTTTTTATCGACGCGAAAAGTAAGCACCTGACCTGTGGTTCGGCCATTATTTTCCTCTGTCGAATCTTCCTTGAGGATCACGCTTTTTTCCGTGACGACCGGCGATTTCAATATCTCCCAAACGTTATTCATCCTTCGCCGCCTCCTCAACTACTTCTTCGGTTTTCGCTTTTTTCGGTGCAGCTTTTTTTACCGGCTTTTCAACTGCTGCTTCGTCAGCCTTAGCTTCTTTTTCAGCTTTCGGTTTCGCGGCCTTTTTCGCCTCCGGCTTTTCCTCGACAACCTCAACGGTCTTTGTGCTTTCGCGTTTCGGATCGAGCAATTCGTTCAATTCCGCGACCGCTGCTTTCGATATCAAAAGCTTCTCGTGATAAATAATGTCGTAAATGTTCAGCCCAAAGCTGTTCGTAACCTTCGTCTTCTGAACATTCCGCGATGAAAGCACGAGATTCGCATTGTCGAGCGAATCGACGACCAGCGTTTTAGTGCGTTTTCGATTCTCGATCAGCCCGAGAGTTGAGATCACGTCGATAAAATCTTTCGTCTTTGCAGTTTTCAATTCAAACTCGTCGATAACAATGATGTTGCCTTCGCGAAGCCTTTCAGAAAGCGCCGAACGCAGGGCACCGCGACGCATTTTTTTCGGCATCTGATACGACCAATCGCGTGGCTGCGGCCCGTGGACGTTGCCGCCGCCTTTCCACAACGGTGAACGAAGCGACGCGATACGGGCACGACCCGTTCCCTTCTGCTTCCAGAGCTTGCGACCCGAACCCGACACATTGCCGCGCGTTTTCGTTGCCGAATTTCCGCCGCGGGCGTTTGCGCGAAAATTCATCACCGCTGCATGGATCAACGATTCGTTCAAGTCCACACCAAAAACGGCATCGGACAGCGAAACCTCGCCGACTTCCTTATTCTTCAAATTGCGAACCTTTACGGTAGGCATAATCTCACTCCGTTAATTTGCGATTTGCGAATGTCAATTTGCGATTTCCTGTCTTTCAATCGAAATTCGCAAATCGAAAATCGCAATTAGTAATCCTTAACTTTTTCTAACTATTACAACGCTTCCGTTCGCTCCCGGCACTGCACCGCGAACCATCAATATATTGTTTTCAGCATCGACTTTTGCGACGGTTAGTCCCCTTACCGTTACGCGGTCGTCGCCCATGTGGCCCGATGATTTAGTACCTTTGATAACACGCGACGGATACGCCGATTGGCCGATCGAACCAGGTGCCCGCACATTCATCGAACCGTGCGATTCGGGCCCGCGTCTAAAATTATGCCGCTTGATCGTGCCCGCAAAACCTCGGCCTTTCGAGCGTCCGACGACTTCGATCTTGTCTCCGTCCGCAAAGACATCGACCTTCACTTGATCGCCAATTGTTGCTTCGGGCTCGCCGCCGAGACGGATCTCTTTCAAAATTCGCGTTGGCGGAACGCCGCCGCCGGTCTTTTCAAAATGGCCTTGAAGCGGCTTGCTCACATTCTTCAAACGAACCGGTTTTTCTTCGACAAGCCCAAGCTGAACCGCATTGTAACCATCCGCTCCGGCAGCACTTTTCGTCTGAACAACAACGCACGGCCCTGCCTTGATGACGGTTACCGGTGTTACCGTTCCGTCTTCGGCAAAGATCTGCGTCATTCCGACTTTTCTACCAATGATTCCGCTTATCATATCTTTCTAGTTCGGAGTTCCGCCTTTAGGCGGCGTCTCCGTCGCAGAGCCAGCTAAAGCTGAAACTCCAAACTATTTCTAACCAAACGCCTTGATCTCTACATCGACGCCTGCCGGAAGATCAAGTTTCATCAACGCATCGACCGTTTCCGCCGTCGGGTCGAGAATGTCCATAAGACGCTTGTGCGTCCTGATCTCGAACTGCTCGCGCGATTTTTTATCGACATGCGGCGAACGCAAAACCGTCCACTTGTTCTTGATGGTCGGAAGCGGGATCGGCCCGGCGATCCTTGCTCCTGTCCGCTTTGCGGTGTCAACGATCTCCTGTGTCGATTGATCGAGCACGCGGTGATCGTAGGCCTTCAGCTTGATGCGAATTTTTTCACTAATCATATCTTTTCAGTGGTCGGTGGTCAGTGGTTAGTGGTCGGCATATCGGTCTTTTTTCTGACCACCGACCACTGACCACTGACCACTGACTGTTATTCCACCACTTCCGACACTGTGCCGGCTCCGACAGTGCGACCGCCTTCGCGGATGGCGAATCTTAGTCCTTTTTCCATTGCGATCGGGGCGATCAAGGTGATCTCCATCTGGATATTGTCGCCCGGCATCACCATCTCGACTCCTTCGGGAAGGTTTGCCACGCCGGTTACGTCCGTTGTTCTGAAGTAGAACTGCGGCCTGTATCCGGTAAAGAACGGTGTGTGGCGTCCGCCTTCTTCTTTGGTCAAAACGTAAGCCTCGGCCTTGAACTTGGTATGCGGCGTGATCGAACCCGGCTTTGCTATTACTTGACCTCTCTCGATCTCTTTTCGTTCGACGCCTCTTAACAGAAGTCCGACGTTGTCGCCCGCCATTCCTGAATCGAGCAGCTTCTTGAACATCTCGACTCCCGTTACAACCGAGTTCCTCGTATCTTTGATACCGACGATCTCCACAGGTTCGTTGACGTTGATCTGACCTCTTTCAATTCTTCCGGTAGCGACTGTTCCGCGTCCCTGAATCGTAAAAATGTCCTCAACAGGCATAAGAAACGGCTTGTCGGTTTCGCGTGCGGGTGTCGGGATGTAGTCATCCACCGCCTGCATCAGTTCGTCGATCTTCGGCTCCCATGCCGCATCGCCCTCAAGTGCTTTTAACGCACTGCCCTGAACCACAGGAATATCGTCGCCCGGAAACTCATATGAACTCAGAAGCTCTCTGATCTCCATCTCCACAAGCTCAAGCAGCTCGGCGTCATCGACAGAATCGACCTTGTTCATAAACACGACCATCGACGGCACGCCGACCTGACGTGCAAGCAGAATGTGCTCCCGCGTCTGCGGCATCGGGCCATCGGTCGCCGCAACGACCAAAATTGCTCCGTCCATCTGGGCCGCTCCCGTTATCATGTTCTTGACATAATCGGCGTGGCCGGGGCAATCGACGTGTGCATAGTGCCGGTTCGGCGTCTCGTATTCTACGTGCGCCGTCGCGATCGTAATTCCGCGCGCCCGCTCCTCCGGTGCATTGTCGATCGAATCAAACGACCGAAACGCCATCTTCGGATTGTGCTTCGACATCACCTTTGTGATCGCCGCCGTCAACGTCGTCTTACCATGATCCACATGCCCGATAGTCCCGATATTCACATGCGGCTTCGATCTGTCGAATTTCTCTTTGCTCATACTCTTTTGTTCCTCAAATCTTAATTATTAAGGTAACCCCATTTCCTAAATTTATCCTGCAACTCGCGGTCGTCATTAAATGCCTGAAAGTAAATGTATTCCGGGGCTAGATCCGCACCGTTGGCCCAAACAAGCGTGTCAAGTTCTTTATCGACTACAAATCTCCGAAATTCGGATTCGTCTTTCAATTTTTCAAAAACCGGGCCGCGCAACACCTCGCTCAAATCTGCGATCCCTTTTCTACCATCGTTGAATGAAACCTCAATTCTGTATCCGTCAACATATTTCGCATCAACAACGTGTATCAACTCGCTGCCCCTTTTACCTTCGCGATGATCTCTTCAGCAACATTACGCGGTGCTTCGGCGTAACGCTCAAAATGCATCGACGACGTCGCGCGTCCCTGCGTCGAACTTCGAAGATCCGTCGTATATCCAAACATTTCCGAAAGCGGCACGAAGGCCGTTACTACCGAAACATTACCCGGACGCGGCTCCATTTTGTCTATCTGACCGCGGCGGCGGTTAAGGTCGCCGTTGACCGATCCCATATATTCTTCCGGCGTAACAACCTCGATACGCATGATAGGTTCGAGCAAAACAGGTTTTGCCTTTTTCACAGCATCCTGAAACGCGAGGCTGCCGGCGATGTGGAAGGCACGCTCGTCCGAATCGACCTCGTGAAACGAACCAAAGAGCAATCTTGCCTTGATATCGACAAGTTCGTATCCCGCAAGAAATCCGCGGCCCATCGCGTCGCGCATGCCTTCCATCGTCGGCTTGATAAACTGTCGCGGAATCGCGCCGCCGGTGATCTTGTCTTCAAAGACAAATCCCTCGCCCGGAGCCGGTTCGATCTCGAGCTCGACATGGGCAAACTGACCGCGGCCACCGGTCTGCTTCTTGAAAATCTCTTTACCCGGAGCCGAGGTCGTAATCGTTTCACGGTAAGCGACCTGCGGCTTACCTACGTTTGCCTCGACGCTGAACTCTCGTTTCATCCGGTCAACAATTATTTCCAAATGAAGCTCGCCCATTCCGGCGATTATCGTCTGGCCGGTTTCATGATCGGTCGAAACCTGAAACGACGGGTCTTCCTGTGCAAGGCGGTTGAGCGCGATGCCCATTTTGTCCTGATCGGCACGTGTTTTCGGCTCGACCGCGACACGCACGACCGGATCCGGAAAGTCCATCGATTCCAGGATGATCGGCTTTGACTCGTCTGCAATGGTGTCGCCGGTCGAAGTATTTTTCATTCCGCCGATAGCAACGATCTCGCCGGCGCTTGCCGTTTCAACGTCTTCACGCTTATTGGCGTGCATCAGCATAAGACGCCCGACGCGTTCTTTCGAATCTTTAATTGTATTTGTAACGTAAGAGCCTGATTTGACGGTGCCGGAATAGATTCTTACAAAAGCAAGCTGGCCGAGATGCTTGTCAGCCATCAGCTTGAACACCAATCCGGAAAAGGGTGCTTTCGGATCAGCAGCACGTGTATCTGTTTCGTCGTTTTTCGGATTGATGCCTTCAACAGCGGGAATGTCCAGCGGACTCGGAAGAAAATCGACGACACCGTCGAGCAGCGTTTGGACGCCCTTATTCTTAAACGCAGAGCCGGTAAACACCGGAACGATCTGCATTGCGAGCGTCCCTTTTCGCAAAGCAACGCGGATCTCGTTCTCAGAGATCTCTTCGCCTTCGAGATACTTGACCATCAAGTCGTCGTCAATCGCAGAAACCGCCTCGACGAGTTTTTCGCGGGCTTCTTTGGCCGCGTCAACCAAGTCAGCCGGAATTTCCGTAATCTGATATTCGGCTCCTTTTGTCTCGTCGTTCCAGACAAAAGCCTTCATCGTGATCAAATCAACAACTCCCTTGAATTGATCTTCCAAACCGATCGGAACCTGCATGGCAACCGCGTTTGCACCCAAACGCTTCAAGATAGAATCGAACGAGCGATCAAAGGATGCACCGGCACGATCAAGCTTATTTATAAAACAAATTCGCGGAACGCCATATTTATCGGCCTGACGCCAAACGGTTTCGGATTGCGGCTCAACGCCGGCAACGCCGTCAAATACACAAACAGCACCGTCCAAAACTCGAAGAGACCGCTCAACTTCCATCGTGAAGTCAACGTGTCCCGGCGTATCGATAATATTAATTCGATGTTCTTGCGTATTGCGTGTCCAAAAGCAGGTAGTTGCAGCGGATGTGATCGTAATTCCGCGCTCTTGCTCCTGCTCCATCCAGTCCATCGTCGCCGTTCCCTCGTGAACCTCGCCGATCTTGTGCGAAACACCTGTATAGAACAAAATGCGCTCCGTCGCCGTGGTCTTTCCCGCGTCGATATGGGCCATAATGCCGATGTTTCTAAATTTGTCTAAACTAATATTCGCCATTGCTTAAGTCCGCCACAGAGAACACAGAGTTTACAGAAAAACTTGAAAAAAAATTCTCTGTGATCTCTGTGGCAAAACCTTCTAAAACCTATAATGTGCAAACGCCTTGTTTGCTTCCGCCATGCGGTGGACGTCGTCTTTTTTCTTCATCGCTCCGCCGCGGCCCGATGTTGAATCGAGCAGTTCGCCGACCAGCCGGCCTTCCATTGTCTTTTCACTGCGTCCGCGTGCATTCGAAACGATCCAGCGGATCGCGAGCGTATTCCGCCGATCTTTTGTAACTTCGAGCGGGACCTGATAGGTCGCACCGCCGATGCGACGCGATTTCACTTCCAATGTCGGCGCGACGCTGTCAACCGCCTTTTTAAAGATCTTCAGCGGCTCTTCACCGGTCTTTTCGCCGATCTTTTCCATCGCGCCGTAAAAGATCTGCTCGGCCACGCTCTTTTTGCCTTCCCACATCATGCCGTTGATGAACTTTGTCACCAGCTTGCTGTTATAGATAGGATCCGGCAAGATCTCTCGTCTTTCTGCTACTCGTCTTCGTGCCATAATAGTAAATTTTCAATTTTCAATTTTCGATTTTCGATCAGTTAAAATCGCAAATCCACAATCGCAAATCGCAAATTACTTTGCTCCCTTCGGCCTTTTCGCACCGTATTTCGAACGGGACTGGTTGCGGTTCGCGACGCCCGAAGCGTCGAGCGTTCCGCGGATAACGTGATAACGGACGCCCGGCAAATCCTTTACACGGCCGCCGCGGATAAGCACGATCGAGTGCTCCTGCAGGTTGTGGCCGATTCCCGGAATATATGTCGTAACCTCGATCTGATTTGTAAGACGCACGCGGGCGACCTTTCGCAAAGCCGAATTCGGCTTTTTCGGCGTCGAGGTATAAACGCGCGTGCAGACGCCGCGTTTCTGCGGGTTTGCCTGCAAGGCCGGGCTCGCAGTCTTATATTTGACCCGCTGGCGCCCCTTTCGAACTAATTGATTAATAGTCGGCATATTTTTCGGAGCGTGGACACTCTTGCCCACAACGCCGCTTGCGGCGTAGCAATTTCTCGTGCTTAGCACTCGTGGGGACAAGAGTGTCCCCGCTCCCTGATTTCAAAAGGCAAAACTTCTACCTTACCTGACTCTTGCCGAAAAAATTTTCCGGCAGTTAGCTCAAGCAGCAAACGTGCTGATTGAATTAATATTCTTGTTCTACAAATGAAAGCCTTACTTTGCTGTAGCGTGGTAAATGGAGCACGGACACCTTTGTCCGCAACCGTCAATAGCCCGTCGGGCTAGAAAAAAAAGGCGTGAACCGTTTCTCCAGCGTCGTGAAGTTCAACGCTCTTTACGCTACAATCCGTGAACCGGCTTTCAAACAACTCCGTCGTCGATTCACAAACAAACCGCACAACAGCCCAGACCGTCAAAGTCCGAAACTTTAGATATTATGATTTCGGCGAAATACTGTCAAGCGGGAAACCTCTATTCTCCACCCTAACAAGTTTCGAATAAAAAGACCTGCGCGGCCGCGCATAAGTCCCTTGTTAATCTGGTGGCCAGGGACGGGGTCGAACCGCCGACACGCGGATTTTGATTCGGGAAATATGACAGAACAAGCAAAGATAAAAAGCCGACATAAGTTAATACCTTTGCCGGCCTTTTATAGGTCTGTAGTTAAAAAGCTACCCTGAAACCAAGTTGAAAAGTACGAGCTGGTTGAGCCACCGA
This sequence comes from Pyrinomonadaceae bacterium, assembly GCA_050748285.1. Taxonomy (GTDB): domain Bacteria; phylum Acidobacteriota; class Blastocatellia; order Pyrinomonadales; family Pyrinomonadaceae; genus OLB17. The sequence continues at coordinate 10,440 of JBOGOW010000012.1, read as the reverse complement.
AGGTATCAGGAATGTGGATTGTGAAGCATTTCCTGAAACCGAAGTCTCGGTATAATTCGTTCTGTTCGCAAGGTTAAAGGTTTCAAACGTAAACCCGGCATTTATGCGCTCTGTAAAATTAAATTTGTAAGCTAATCTCAGGTCAATCGAGAAGAACCCGGGAACGATGGCACCGTTAACTCCGCCTTTGTTATCGACGCTAAAATTTAGCGTTTCTCCGTTAGCGAATGTCCTGGAATTTGTATAATTTCCAGCTGGAAGCGGATCGGCATTAATGCCATTTTGATCAGCATCTATTGTGGAGTTAAAAATGGTGAACGGAGTGCCGGACAATCCTCTTATGATGGTACTGACAATAAGGCCGCGTGTATGCGGAACTTTATACAAGCCGCTAAAGACAAAATTATGCCGCCTGTCAAACGCGGTTGGCCCTGTGTTTTCTTCAAGACCGAGACTTGTTTGCGTCTGAAAATTGGCAGTCGGAACGCCGTTGCCTGTTGTATTTCCGCTTCCTTTTGAAAGCGTGTATGAAGTTTTGAACTGAAATCCATGGGCCAAGCGCTTATCCAGAGATATTTGAAGCGCATTGTATTTTGTTCTGCCGTCATTAATTCTGGTTGTTACATTTGTAACAGCCAGCGTTTCAAACTGTGTACCAGCGAATAAATCGGTTATGACCGGAACGAAGCTATTCTGAATGACCGCTCCAAGGGTCGAATACTGTCGGGTAATAGCTCCCGTCGAGGTAGTGTTTATCCTTCTTCCCGGATTAAGGTTCACCGTCAGAAACTGATCTATACCATTAGAATGAATATAATCCACAGTAAGAGCAAGATTTGCTGCCAGTTCTCTCTGCAATCCGATCGAGAAAGAACGTGTGTATGCCACCTTGCGTTCTGCATTATCCACCACCGGTGAGTTATTTGGCAGTAATGTTCCAGACCCAACTATCGACGCAATTAAAGCCCGGTCAACGGTCGGGCCATTAACGAGGGTAGGATCAGTTGGTAAATTGCCCGCCCGCGGGCCCGGATCCGCTGAATTTAGCGGAAAGTTTCTAACAAAAGATGTCGAGAACGGACCAGCCGTGAGAAAAGCGGTGATTAATTCAAACGGAGTGTTTTGATAAAATGTGCCAAATCCTCCACGAATAACAGTTTTTCCATTTCCAAATGGATCATAAGCGAATCCTAACCGAGGGGAAATATTATTGTTATCCGATGAGATAGTTTCATCATCATAACGAACCCCGAGGTTAAGGGTTAAATTCTGATTTACTCGCCAGCTATCTTGAGCAAAAACACTAGTATTATGATTGATTTGAAAAGTATCTAACGGCCCACCGACACGAATTGAGAGCCGCTCTGGATAGCTCCTGGGATTGTTTACATCAAACGGCAAATCAAATGGAAAACTGAAAGTGCCATTAAGATTGTCGTTTGTCGTACTGTCGGCGGTCACGTAATTGTAATCCAGGCCGAACTTTAGAGTATGTGATCCCTTGACCCAAGTTAGAGAATCCGCTAAGCGATAGGAGTTATTAATACGGGCTTGTGCTACATTGCTTTGCTGGTCAACAAAAGTATTAAACTGCAATGTCGGAGGAAGATCACTTTGGGGTGTTCCACCATTAAATCCCGGGTTTGCAAAGGCCACATCTTCCCGCGTAAATGAAAGCCGCAAATCGTTCAGAAGACTTGAGTTCAGATTATATATCCAGGTTCCGACAATTGTCTGATCCACATCGGCTTCTTCGCGCGAAGCGGCAAGTGAAACGGGACGGGTGCCGACTGGAACGATCTGATTTAACTGTGGAGAACTTTCCCTCAAATACCGGACTGACAACTGGTGATTCTGCGAGGGCTGTATGTCTCCGCGAAGTAATAAATTATTTGCCCGGGTTTGGGTCGAAGTCGAAGTATTGAGCGACGGACGGGCTGGGATATCTATGATGACTCCCTGATCGATATTAGTCCGCTCATAGCTAACAAAGAAATGAGCCAGGTTTTTAAGTATCGGACCGCCGATAGTACCGCCAAACTGTCGGAGTTTCGCATCGGGTTTTGCCAGATTATTTAGAATAGCCAGCCTATTGTTCGAATTGAGCGAATTATCCTGAAAAAAACCAAAACCGCTGCCGTGAAAAACGTTCGTGCCGGATTTCGTAACTGCGTTTATAATACCGCCCGAAGTGCGTCCGAGTTCTGCACTGAATTGATTAGTCTGAACTTGAAACTCCTGCACGGCCTCCAAAGCTACGCGAGCCTGCGAACCTGCACGTTGACCAATCACATCATCATTATTATTTGCGCTGTCGAGCAGATAATTATTGAAACGCGGATCCTGACCGTTGACACTTACAGAATCGGAACCGAAAGATTCGGTGCTGATATTCGGCACAACCCCCGGAACCAAGCCGACAAAACCGATAAAGTTTCGATTGATCGACGGGAGTTCGATCAATTCCTGCTGGCTGATGTTCCCTCCGATTTTGCTCGATGAAGTCTCAACCAAAGGTTCATCGGTAGTGACCGTGACTGTTTCTTGAGAACCTCCAACCTCCGTCTTGAAGTTAAATTCCTGAACCTCGCCGACGCTTAATTTCACATTATCCTTGACCAATTTTTTAAAGCCGGAGGCTTCGACAGTTACCATGTACAAGCCCGGTGTAAGTGAGGTGAAAATATAATCACCCGACTCACTCGTGTTTGCCGTTCGGCGATTAATGCCGGTTTCCTGATTGACAATCGTAACTGTCGCTGCCGGAACAACCGCTCCGTTCGGATCGCTTATTGTTCCGCGAAGCGTTGCAGTCCCTTCTTGGGCTAAAACTGACGTGAAACCCGCACACGCACACAGACCAACTAAAAAAAACCTCTTTACAACCTCGAAACCTATTCTGAACATGTTCACCTCCGTAAATTATTATGATTTTCTGACTTGAAAAATAATGATCTATTTATACCGACGCAAATTATGCTCCAAAGATTTGATTCTCGAACATATCTTCGTAAGTGTAGTGTTATGAAATAAATACAACAACTAAACGCGACAGCGTTTGAATGGGTGTATCTAAAATTTATGAGAAAATGGATTTTGATAAGAAAAAATACAGGAATTTGTAATGCATGCCCTATGAAAGAAAAGCTACAAAAACAAAAGGGTCATGACTAGCAAAAGGTAAAATTGCCAGTGATTTTCAAAAGGACTTTATAGATGTCCTGGTTACGATAATTGAATCTAAACTCGCACTCTTTGAGATGCTCGTGATCGGTGTTCTTTGACAAACCGCGAAATTTGACAAGGCGGACTTTGGCAAGGCCCCAGAAGCCCTCGATGCCGTTGATATGGTTGGTGCCGACAGCGAATTCATCCTTGCCGTGTTGGACTCGATAGTGCTTCTGATAGCCCAGATCGACGATGCCGTCAGAGGTGCGAAACCCGTCGGTATGGCTCAAGGAGTCCTGTATGCGTCTTCGCATTCGGTATCGTTCAATCTTGCATAAAGTGAAAAAATCGGTTCTTATCGAACACAAAGTTAGTCCACCGACGAGAGCAATGAAAAACAAAGGCAAAGTGTTTTGAGGGTAGTTGTTTCAATGCAGTCAAAAAGAGGAAGCTCGCGGGGCATTGTTCACTACGTTGCTCACAGCAAGGTCGATACGTTACGTGAACCGCAGAACGGTCGGGAGCTTTTCAATGAATACGCCGACACTTTGTCCGTGGAGAGTGCAAACAATTCACTCATATGTAGAACTCACAAAGAAGCGGGTTAGCAATCAGAATCTTCATCATTTGGTGATCTCTTTTCGTGAGAAGGATTATCTGCGGTCCGCAAAATTACATCTCCACATTCGAACTCGGTTACATATCGATTTCTTTTTCGGATCAATCCTTATTGATTGATCGCAAATATTTTTACTTTGAAATCTTTGAAACTGTCGTCTTCATAAACCGGCGTTAAGTCTTCCACTGCACCCTCCATTGAGCGAAAAAGATCAGATCGTTGCCGCAGCCTTCGTTCGCTTAGAACAATGTAATTTACCCTTTTCTTACGGGCATATTCGAGAATCGTCGGCAACTCTTCGTCGGGAAGAAAGATGTGAGCTGCACCGGCGTAAAAAGCAACGGTAGCGTTCCGGGACATCACCACAGAGCTCGGTTCCGAATTGTGTTTCAGCCAAAGACCGGCATTTTTCTCTTCGAAAGGCAATAGGTCCATTTGGGGATCCTTGAGATTATGAAAAAACAGCGGAATCAGGGAAAAAGCCAAGGCGAGTAATAGAAAAACGTAAACAAATACAGGCTTGAGCCTCCATCTTCGTCCCAAATGCGAAAGATATCGTCCGACCGCCGCGCACCCAAGCCCGACCCAGCCAAGACAAATCGGTATGAGCGGATACAAATAACGAAGCTCGATTACAGTTACCGCGTATCCGAGAAACATGCACGTAACAAAGAACAATAGATATATCTCTTTCGCCACGCGATCGATATTCCATGGTTTTGCCAAGAACCCAACGGCTCCAATGAGAATAAATAAAACAGGAAACATTTCAGGCACGTAATGCCTCACCTGCCTTATTAAATTACTCGCGCTTCTGGATAAAAAAGTTGGAACGTCGCCCTGTCTGTTCTGAGCCGCGAAAGAACCTGATGACGATTGCGTTTCCGCTTTTGGCTCCCGTTTTTCAGCATCGTAATCGTCCCACCATATTCGATCCTGCATTGTCGTCCAACGGTCATCGGTCACTTTCAATAGGCCCCGCTCGGATCCCTCGAAAGTTGAGTTGCTGACAAGTTTTTGGCTGATTGTCCAGCGGCCGGTTTTTTGGTGGATAAATACGATGTAAGGAAGAGAGAAAATCGAAAAGCCGGCCGCGAAAACTAAAAAGGCTGCAGGCAGTTTTTTAATTTCCGACCGCGACCAAGCCAACTTGATAACAAATGCAAGCAGCAAAAATAATCCTGCGAATCCGATCGATTCGGGCTTCGTCAAAAAAGCGGCGCCGAATAACAAGCCCGTAAAAAGATATGCCAACTTCTTACCGCTTTCTAAAGCTAACCAGCCTCCAACCACACCTGAAGTAAATAGAAGTGTGTATGTCGATTCCGTCATCACCCAGGTGGACGATACTATCAACGATGGATGAACCACCACCAAAACGGTTCCAATATTTGCAGCCACTCTTCCGAAGAATGTCCGAATAAGGACATACGAAGGAATAATCAATAGCGACCCAGTGACCAATGACACCGCCCGACCCGATAATTCCAGGTCTTGAAAGAACAGATGAAAAATGCCTACCAAAGAGGAGTAGAGTGGGGACCAATATGCACTTAACCCGCGCTCGAAATCGCCGGAGATAAATCTACTGCCGAGAGTAGCGTAAAATATTCCATCTCCATTGATTATGCTATTCTGTGGGAGAGCGAGAAATCTGATCAAAAACGCTGATACAAGACACACAGCTAAAAACAACCACTCACCGGAGTAGGGCACCCCAGCAAACCAATTACCTAACTTTTTGTCGTCATTGGTGACTGATGAATTAGATTTCATTACAGTTTTGGTTCGTCACAAAAGCGAATTGAAGAAAAACAATCAACTCTAAAATCGACATCACATAAATGTCTTCATGGGAGACTCTTAATCAACCGAGATTACGCATTAGAACATTGTACTTCCGGGTAAACCTTTGAAACTGCGTTTTTTCGGCGGAACATCAGCTGAAAGCTCTTAGCTGGTGGCTCTTAGCTCTCTTTTAACTAACGATTTGATAGGTTGACGTAAAAACGCTTGCTATTGCGTAATCTGGGATCAATCGACCGTTTAGTGAAATAATTCCCGATGCTTCTTATGTCGCAACAACCCTAAAAGCTGAATTAAAAGAGTACCCGCCACAATCACGCCAAATAAGATCAAATAGCGAATTAGCCGAGTTTCGATTATTTGATAAGCAATGCTGTGAAGCATAACAAAAAACATCAGCGCATAGTTCCAGCGTTGGTAGAATTTCCAGCGTTTTTTTCCAAGCCTGCGTATGGAAGCATCGTTCGATAATAACAATAGTAGGCACAAAATAAGAACGGCGATCAAACCCAAATAATTTGCGAAACCGAATAAATCGGTGCGGGGAACTAAGTTGAATAAGCCGCCTGACTCCCGAAAAAAATAGAGCAGCATATTGCCGCCCATGTGTACCTGCAGCCCGATCACAACATGTGTCAAACTTATGATGCCGCACCATATTCCAATATCCCTCCGTAAATCTGTCGAAACGGGATTGCGGCGGCGGCGTAAAACATTCAAGGAACCGATGAAAAGGGTGGCCCCAAGCAGCCCGATCCCAACGTATCCGGTTGCCAGGCTCCAGCGAAACATTTCATCAGCGGACTGCACAGTAAGATATATAATCGATATCAGTGTTCCGCTTATTAAGGCGAGAACCAAATGATGAAATAGAAGTCTATGTTTGGTTCGATTTGAAAAGCGGTCCATTTTAGTGCATTAAGATCGACTTGGCAGAATTGAAACGATTTCGGGAAACGTGCAGATATTCAAAAATCAGCACACGCACCAAAAAACCGATAACGGTTGCGAGAATAAAAATGATTCCAAGAAAACCGTGAAACTTTTCAACTGGAGAAGATCAGATTTAATTGGCTTATCAGGGACTATGGCCAATCCCGTTAACCTCTTCTGCTTTTCTGAAGCCAAGTACTAGCGGCAGCGCATACCGGAGCCAACAATAACCAAAAGCAGCTCCGCTGTAAAAGAAATAAAGAAGCTGCCAGGGGAATGAGAACAAAGCAAACAATATTCCTTTTTTCCTGACAAAAAAATGAAAGATTTTGCGATTAAGAAATAGTACCGTGAGAAGAAAAATAATGAGAACAACCGACAATACCGGTTTCCAAAAAACCAGTGGAGTAATTAGTACACAAAACCCGACCAGAATTGCGCTAACTCGGTCGCTTGTTCTTAAATTCATATCATTGATCAAACACTGGCTAGTCAAAATAAGTTTCGACCAAGGTAATGCCCGGCAGAAAATCTCTGTTCGTAGATGAGAAAGGGGCGTCCATTTCTTCAGATGTTTTGCCTGTATGTTTTTGTCCAGGAGTATCCGATGTCCAGCTTGGCGAAGCCGCGCTCCAAATTCTATATCTTCGATTGATGGAACCTCGAATTTTTTACAGTCGAACCCGTCCATCGAAATAAAAATCTCACGGCGAATGGCTCCAAGCCCGGACCAAAAAGTAGCGGCTTCGCTGCTGGAGTTTTGATGAACAAAATGATGCTGAAGATTTTTGTATTGCGATAGAAAATTTTGCTCGTAAGGTTCGTCGTCGTAGGAACCGAATAAGGCGGAGATCTCTGGTCGAGTCTCAAAAATTGCCGCCACACGCTCAAGCGTATCGTTTTTTACCACAACATCCGCGTCCACAAACATCAGTATTTCGCACTCAGCCGTTTGAGCGGCTAAATTCCTTGCTGCCGCAGGACCGGAATTTCGTGCCATCGCAAGCACGCGGGCGCCTTTTTCCCTGCTAATGTCGGCGCTGTCGTCCGTCGAGCAGTCGTCAACTACAATCACTTCAAACGATTTGAATGTCGAAGCAAAAAGAGCGTCGAGGCATTTGTGAAGAAAACGGCTGCCGTTATAAACAGGAATAATTACCGAGATCAATGGTTGATTCTTTATTGCTATTTAACCTCCTTTTACGTTGATTTACGCAAGACAACATCCCAACCAGGTCCGATCTGTTTGAATAAATATGAAATCACAGACAATTTCTTGAGAAAACGGTAAACATGGATCTGAAATCGCGTGAATAGTGAAAACTGACGCAGAGTCAGAGGATCAATGTCAGGCAAGACAAATTCCCGCGACGAAAAATTTACACTGGCAAGACGATCTAACTCATTGAAGGACAGCGTCCGGGTTTTATAAACCGCATTGTTTCGCCAAAACACATATTTCGCATGCCACTTCCGCGGCAGAAACCCGACTCCCCAAAGGTAGGAATACGGGTCTCGCGCCAGTGAATATCTGTTGACTGTGTTGAGGTAAAATGCACCGTCGTCACCCAGCACCCTTGCCGCTTCGGATAAAACTTTTTCTTGGTCTTTGACAAATTCCAAGGTCGAGGCTGCCGCGACCAAATCGAAGGAATTGTCTTCAAAAGGCAGATATTCGGCACAGCAGCAAACCAGTGGTGGAACGGGCAAGCCCTTGTCCATAAAGCGCCGACGGCTGACGTGCAGCCAGCGCATGGCTATGTCGATGCCGATAATCTGTTCGTATCGACCTGCCGCCGCCGCCAGAAAACTGCCCGTCCCGCTGCCTATCTCCAATACTTTTCGGGCCGCGATGCTTGTGTTGAATGTACCGTCTTTGAATGTTTCCAGCGTCCGTTTCGCACGCTTTTCGCCAAGCATCACGCTGCGGATAAATTTAGAACGCAAATTTTCCGGAGTGATGTCGCTAAAACTCCAATAATATTCCAGCAATTTCTCTAACCTATGCTTTTCCAATCCGGCGAGAACGATTTCTGTTCTATCGTAATCTTCCTGAAAATCAAGATACGGATCCGGAAAAACGCGAAAATCCGGGATACCGGCATGCACCGGGTATTTCTTTTGACACTTCTCGCAATCGTATCCGCTCGTGGAAACGACCAGGCAGCCGCGGCAATTCGGACAGACAAACTCAATCTGCCGCAAAGAAGGCAGAAGGCCTTGCGGATGCTCCAAATTTTGAGCAGCTTTCATTTAAGGGATTACTACGGAATTACTTACGCTATTGGCTCTGCTGTTTTTCGACCGCTTCTCATCATCTTGGATCCGATCGTGGCCCTAGTTAATTGGATCGGCTGAAAAACAATGCTCGACCACAGAAAAACCTCGTTTGTGCAATAGCACGCTTTGGCTTTGATCTGCGCCCTGAGTTTCTGGGCTTCTTCGGAATCCCAAATCTCAAAAAAGCTATTTTTACGCAAATTCCCAAGCGGAAAATGCTGTTCGCAAACACTGACGTCGCCGTTTGCATAGACAACGCCGGTCAAAACACCGGCTTTGCATGGTATAAACTGAGACTCCGATTCAATGGTTTTCACTTTCGCCCATTGCAGCATCGGTTCCACGCTTGCTCCAAAACGGCTCTTCTCGCGGTCGCTCCAAACTTCGGCGACATGACGGTAAAGCTCTTTGTATTTTTGCAAAGCCGGGCCTTGCAGCGACGGATTCTTACGGTCACCGCGAATAATGGCGAGATTATGATGCTCTATTTTAGAGCAATTATCATGCAGATACTCCGTCAATTGCCATATCTCGTCCATGTTTTCGCTCATGGCGACGGTGTTTGAATGAATTCGCAAACGTGGATCTTCTTTCTGCAATTTTGCCAGCATTTCGTAGGTCTCCATCGCTTTTTTGAAAGACTGCGGATTGCCGCGAAAGCGGTCATGATATTCCGGCATCCCGTCGAGCGATATTTCACAAACGAATAGTTTTAGCGTTTTGTCCTCGAGAACTTTGCGAATCGATTTTTCCGTGCGGTCTGTAAAATAACCGTTGGTCGGCACGTAAATATTCTTAACGTGATTATTCCTGATGAAAAGATGGCAAATTTCGCCGAAGTCCTCCCGGATAAACGGCTCGCCACCGGACAAATTCAGGTTTTCAAAATCGCCGAGTTCCAGCGACAGTTCTTCAAACTCCTCAAACTTTAAATCATCACGCTTGTTCAGCTCTTTCCAGTAAAAACAGTGTTCGCAGGTGAGATTGCAGATCGAGTTGATAAAAACGATCATAAACGGCGGCGTTTGGCGTTCGCCGTGGCTGGCAGCTTTTAAAGAAAGTTTTGTGTGCCGCTTTATGCGAGAAACTACGTTCATATCATTTATCTCCTAAAAATTTACCGCCGTGCTAGTTAACGCGAATCAACGATTTCATATCCCGCATAACGCTTCGGAACTTCAAATACCGGTCAAATGAGCGCGATGGCAGCGAATCGAAAACTTTCTTATTTGACAGGTAATATGTATCGACCCTTTCTAAACAGAAACGGTCGCTGCCAACACCGACTTTCCCCAGCTTTGTCGAGCAGGCGGAAGCAAATGCTTGTTCGGCTATCCGTCTGGAAGTTCCGTTGTGCCTTCCGTAAGGATAGGCGAAAGCTGTCGTTTCACAACCAAGAATATTTTCAATCTCCGATTTCGATTCAACCATCTCATTCTTAACCCGTTCCGGCGGTAATTTTCGCAGGTCGGGATGTGTCCGCGTGTGTGATCCGAATTCGACCCCTGCTTCACTTAGTTCCCGGATTTCCTGCCACGAAAGCAGTTTACTTCTCGGAAGTTCTCGCGGATTACCTGCCCAATCATTGTATTTGCCGCAGAAATCCGTAACGAGAAATACAGTCGCCTTGAATT
>JBOGOW010000011.1:0-21573 GCA_050748285.1 Pyrinomonadaceae bacterium | reverse complement strand
ATCCATGACCTTGATAAATGTTCCGCGTTTCACAGCATCCAGCCGGAGCATGAAACCGCAGCGGATCTCTATCTCGCCGCGAGGATAAAAGTTCCGAGGGACCACACCGCCGCGACTCCTCAATCGACGCATAAAACCGAATAGTTGTAAGTATGAGGATCGTTGCAAGCGTTCAGGCAAAACGGGGCAGTTCGCGGGGCCTTGTCCACTATGTCGCCCACAGCAAACTCGATGTTGAACGGGAGCCGGAAGATGGCCGCGAGATCTTCAACGCTTTTGCCGACGACCTTTCTGTGACGAGTGCAAACAATTCGATCAAAGTAGGTATTGCTAAAGGGCGGCCCTCGAACGACGAATTGCATCATCTGGTGCTCTCGTTTCGGTCGGAGGACTACCGCTCTCTGGGAGCAAATGAGAAGCAGAGAAGCCGAGCCCTAAAAGAAGTGACAAGAACCGCGATGCAACGGCTGGAAATCGCTCTCGCGGCCGATCGGCTTTCTTGGGCGGCCGCCGTACATCTCAACACCGACAACCCGCATGTCCACATAGCTATGCAGAAGCAATATTTCACAAAAGACATAGAGAGGAAGGCAATGACAAAGATACCGCGCGAAGTTCTGCCTCACTTCGAACATCAGAGCGGTGATAAAGTTCTCGTACCCGGCTTTCTAATCGAAGCTGCGACGACGAAGCTGGAGCAAATAATTGCGCGGGAAAAGACGCAATTAAACGACCGAAGCCAGGAAGAATCCCGACAAAAATCCACATCGGAATCAGCGTCGAGAAAGGAAGACAAGCCGCTTACAAGAGGCAATGACAATACGGCCAAGAAACGCGAAATTTTGGGTCGCGGAATTCTTGCCGAGTACGAACTCCACAGAATCGAATTAAGGCTTACTGAATTAACGGATTATGGCGACAAAAAGCGGTTCCTGGTATCTGACCCTGCGAGCGGCCGAAGACGGCGCCTTTCGCTTCGCGATCTTGATGAGCGCGGGTCCATCTCCGACGCAGATCCGCATGGTTCACCGGAGCGTCAAATAAAGACGATCCTGCTCAAGATGCTCGCGAAAGAAGAGGCTGCTAAAGCACAGCTTCAAAGCGACACGACTCATACGATCCGAGAGGCAGATCGTGTAAGGGAGCAATATCGTAAGAACGATTGGAAGTTGCCGGTTCCGTCGCTCACAAAAGACGAACTCGACCAGCTTCAGGATAACTCTCTTGACGCCGCCGAAGTTCGCAGATTCTTCTTTCTCGAAAGGATCAGGTCTCAGCTTGAGAGGTCGGGCGAGATCGAACCGAGAGGCGGACACGATCTTAGCCTGATCACCGCACAAAGAACTATCTCGGACATGCGCTCTAAACTCTTCGAAAAGAACTGTTCTGAGTTCAACGACCGACGTTATTACCGGCTTGTAGATCTTGGGGGCAAAAGGGTATCGATCGCTCAGCTGGACCGTGAGGTAATCACACCCGGCAATCCAGTTTTGTCATTTGTTGGGAAGGTCAAAGAAGCCGCTTTACGCTTATCTGGAAAGGGGCAAATTTCGAGGATAGAAGATGAAACCGGTCGGCTCCGGGCCGACATCGCGAACAAGCTCGATGAGCATTTGGCGGATATCGAAAAGAACCGGAAAGCAGAGCAAAACAAGTATCGCATCCTGGACAAAATCCTCGTCGCGAATACTGAAGAATCCATTGTCGAGTCCACGTATTCTCCTGACCAGTTAGCTGAGATCGAGACTCTGTCTTTTCGGCTAAAAGTGAAGCGCGAATATGACAAGAACTGGAACATGCAAAGGACGCTGATCGAGGCTGCCGGAAATGATTGTCCGGCGTATCAAAAATTGCTGAAAGCGAACCCGGCAGCCGCCTTCAGCGACCATAAAAACAAAATCATCGCCGGACGTGCACTTGCCAGGGAGATCGTTGCAAGAGTCGAGTTCGAGAAGGCGAAAGAAGATTTTAAAACCTTCAAGAAATCGAAGAGATTCCAAAAGTTCGGGATAGCCAACAAGGAAACCGGCAAGATCGATTTTGTAAGCCTTCACGATGTCGAACTGCCCAAGCGAGGGTCACTCCTTGATCGTGCGGTCGATGAGTTGTTCGAGGGGCGCGAACACCGCTCGCTTCGTCGAGCCGTTACTTCCATGGTGAAGGACAGAGAGCAACGATTAACCGATGAGGTTAGCGGAGCGAAGTCGATCCTGGCTTCCGCTGCCCGTGATGCGTCTGAGTTCAAGCAGTTTTCCTTTCTTCACTTTAAGGCCGAGACTTCCTACCAACCAATATTCACATCTTCGGAGATCAGGTCACTCGAACTGCGGGCGGCGAGTACTCGCGATCTCAAAGGAGCGGCAAAGCTGCAACGAATTCTGGATTCGATCGCCGATCAACCCGCACATTCACTCGGCGAAATACTTCGAGATTTTGAGAGGCCGGAACCACAGCTTGTGAATGTTAAAGAGATCGATCCGCAATTGCAAAAGGAGGTGGACCTGAAACCATCTTACTCGTTAATCGATCCGATACACGAGCGAATGCCAAAGGAACTCCGCGACTCGAAGTTTCCCGGCCATTCCCGATGACCTCATTTTTTGATCAGGGCCATGCACGTCAGATAGCGGCCGTTGAATGTTATAACGGGCACGCCGCTTGCACTGAAGTCCGTCAGGAGGCGGTGCCAAAAAAACGGTCACTGGCACGCGAAACATGCAGTTCGATCTCAGCAACCAGGTAATAGCCAGCATTGATGACAAGCAACGGGCATTGCCGCGTCGCACGCTCGATCTCGGGAATATTTATACGCCCGAACTAGGTTTACTTTCGCCCCAACGAAGCGAAATTGCACCACGAGGCGGCGGACGTGATACGGCACTGATCGCTTATTCGGAGCGACTAAGAGACGGTTACAAGGCGAATGAAGGCGGGATTCGTGACGGAATGCTCAAACTCGGCGAGGCTTTTCGTGATGGTCAGACGATAGCTGTTTCATGTTTCTGCCGTGCCGGCGAAATTTGTCATGCGGATGTCGTAAAGAAAGCCATCGAGAAGGTCGGGCAAGCGATCATCGCTCGGGAGCATGTCGCGCTGAGGTCAAAGGAACTTACCCAGGAGCCGCCGACACCTCACCAGACGAATCCGCGAACCGAACGGACCATAAACGAGATCCTCTCCGTGGGAACTTCTGATCGCATCCTCTCGAAACTTGACGACACCGAAGGAAGAAACCGGAGCGAACATGCATCGCACCTTAACCGGCATTCACAATTCATAAGAGACCTTTATGAGCGAGGCGCCGTTGTCCGCGATGGCGTGTTGATCTCACCAAAGGATATTATTTCTTCGACGCCCCCACTCGCCGTAACGACAGTTGAATATGCCGTCAAGAGGTTGGAATCAATGTCGGCTGAATTGAATGCCAAGGAACTCGCACCGCAGATCGTTGAATACGGAACAAAGATCGCCGGAGATTCGCCTGACCGTGATACAAAACTAAAAGTATTCAACTGGATCTACGGGGCTCTTGAGGGCCGCGGCGACTTGCTGCTCTCTGAAGACAAAATCCGGGAAAATGAAACGAAAGAGGAAAGATTCGATCGGACATTGAAAGAGATCGCCGGCCTTGCCGAGGAAATGAGCAAGTTGGAGCCTTCCGACAGGCTTGTTCCTATCGAGCGGCTAAGCGAGTACTACGAGATCGACGCCGAGATAAGCACTAACGATCTTTCGCTAAAAGAAGTCTACGAGGAAGCAATCTCTCGGGAAGAATCGGTACAGCAGACGGAATGGGAACAAACCACCAGCAGCGGTATCCAAGAGTTTGAGCGAGTCGAGTTGGGGAATACTGAGCTTTCAAGGCACACCGCTGAAATGTCACAGGACGAACTTGATAGATGGATCAATGCCCGGCTTCCGGTCCTTGATGAGATGCTTGAAAGCGGAACGCCGGTCGAAACGATCCTAAAGCCGTACCAAAACGATATCTTCCAGGCCGTAAAGAACGACCCGGCCAACAAACAGGCCGCAGTCGACGACCTCAGATTCGCGGCCGCCTATATTGAATATCAACTGAAGCAGCCGGAGTCGAGGCTCAGGCACTTTAATCCTCGTTACCGGAACTATTCTGTAATGCTCGAACGCGCTGCATCAAGGGAAGAAGTTATCGACGCGGCATCGCTGATCCGCCTCGAAAATGCAAGACTGGGCTTCAAGTGGGATCAACTGACGGGCGCGGAAAAAACGAAAACACCCAGGCCGCTGACCTCAAAAGAAATGCAGTTTCTTTTTACCGAGGCTTCTCCACGCCACTACACGACAGAAATGACTGCTTTCCGGCTCGCCTATTCAAATGCGGGTGACGCGGCAAGAACAAAGACGGATGCTCTGTTGCGAGGAGAGATCACACCTACTTCCGAAGCACAACAATTGATCGAAAGCCTTGAGGCACGAATGGGAAGACGGTACTTGAAGGACTCGTTAGCCGCCACAAAACATTTTCTGCAGAGCCTCAAGACGCCAAATGATGAACTGCGATATAGAAACCCATTTGATCACGCCGAAATGTATCGCAAGCTGCCTCCCGCCGAGAAGGACTTTGTTTATCAGCGAGCATCCATTCAGAAAGAAATTCTGGAATCGAAGTTGATAGGTAACGCATCAACGTCGCGAACGCTGGACCAGGAGGCCGTCAAAAGCGAAGGCCTGAGCGCCAAGATCAATTCTTTCCGAGAATCTTTGAAAGGAGATCTAGTTGAGGTTCTTACAGGAAATCCGGGCATGAATGGCAAACCGTTAAGTGATCGAATCGCCGGAATAGTAGAGAAGAATCTTGAGAGCCTGGGATCGGAGGCTGTCCCGAAGTCGGCGGTATTGTCCTTGAGCAGTAAAATTGGAGATGCGACCTTGCAGCGATGGCAACGGGATATGCCGCACTACGACGGTATAAAGGATCAAAGCCGTCAGCCGCCCGGACGCGACGCTGCCATAGGCCGAATGACAGTCGGTAACCCGCCTGAGAGATAACGGTTCTCAATGTGCATCGCCAACCCTTGCGTCCCAGGCAGTTTTTCGTGTCGGCGCGTGGCCTAGACTTACGCCTCGCCGACGGCGGCCAGACATTCAATTTTCATTAACTGATAACCAAGGTCGGCGAAAAGGTTGACTTAGCCATCATTGCTTGATCACGCGACCGTTCTTCATCACGAATGAAACCTTTTTTAGCGTGCTGATGTTTTCCAGCGGATTTTCGGGGACTGCGATGATGTCGGCTGCAAGGCCCTCGCGAAGTGCGCCTCGCGTTTTTTCGACACCCAGAAGCTTTGCCGCATTTATTGTCATCGCCTGGAGTAAGGTTTTCGGTGGAATGCCTGCCTCGACCCAAATATCGATGCCTGACATGGCCTCGGTGCCCCGTGTTTGGCCCGGATGCTCTGATGTTGCATCCGTTCCATATGCCATCGTGAGGCCGGCCTTATAGGCTCGCTTCAACCGGTCCACCCATTGCGGACGTTCTTTGGGGCTGTCGATAGCAACCCACTCGGTCCCGACCAGAACGATTCCTTTCTGTTTGGCCAGGGCCATGTCCTCATCCGTGAACTCAAACCCGTGCTCTATCGATGCGACGCCGCCCAGCACAGCGTTGTGTACGCCAACGTCCCACGCGTGTGCCGCGACCTTGAGGCCGTGACGTGCGGCCTCGTCGACAATGAACTTAATATCCTCCGCTGTGTAGATATAACGCTGGTCGTCGACGACGATCTTTATCACAAGAGCCCCGTAATGGATATTCTCGCGAATAGCCTTGATCATCTCGTCGCGTGTGTCAGCGAAGAAGTACTCAGGTTCGGCCAGGTTCTTCTTGTCGGGCTGCAGCTGAAATTGTCCGCCATACGGTGCGATGATCCTGCCGGCAGTGTAAAGTGTTGGTCCCGGAACAAGTCCCTTTTGAATCGCGCGGCGTACACTTACGCACGCGTAATTGCCTTCGTTGCCGACGTCACGAGCCGTCGTGAAGCCCGCCTCAAGCATCGTGCGGGCGTTCACGACGCCCTCGATCGCTCGGTAAGAATCCGGGTCAAGCAAAGTTGTGAAAAAATAATTGTCTCCGTTGTCCCGAGACTTGATGACATCCATGCAAAGATGCGTATGCATGTCGAATAGTCCCGGCAAGACCGTCGACTTTGAAAGGTCGATAATATTTGCGCCCGCGGGGGTAGGTGTGTTTCCACCAATCGACTTTATCTTTCCGTTTTCGACAAGCAAGATCTGGTTCGTTTTCACGGTGCCCGATTCCGGATCGACCAGACGTCCAGCTTTGATCGCAGTTACCTGACCCAAAGCTGGCGAACAAAAAACGAATGCAATTGCGACAAATAGCGATGCAAATATAGACCTCATGACTTCTCCTGCAAAACCTGAGTTTAATACAATAAGACTATGGTCAAAGATCCTGGTCGCGACCAGTTCACAACCTGCTTTGACGAACACGGCTGGCTCGTCGCGGTTCGCAATGTGATCGACGGCCTGAACGCCGAATAAGCTGCGTAGACCTTGCCATTATTGGCCTCGAGATTGAGCCGCTTCAAAAATTCCCTTGCTGTCGATCTCGGCGTACAGATCATTAACTTCTTAAAGCATTTATTTATCGAAAAACTTTTCCATTTCCACGCCCGGTGTGTCGAACCACTCCCCCGCAGGCGTATCGCGTATCCATGTATAGCCGTGCTTTTCGTACAGCTCTCTAGCTCCGAGCTGGAACGGCACGGTGTATAAGAAAATCCTGCGCGTCCCGATCTTTGCCGCATATTCGTGAAGGGCATCGAGCAGCTTATGGCCGATCCCAAGGCCCTGAAATTCAGGCAGCACAGCCATGCTCCGCACATACAAACCTTCGGATTCCGTGCTGAGTGAGACGCTTCCGACAATGCGGCCGTTTGCCTCGGCGACCCACAACGGGCCTTGGGCGAAGCGACCCGCGACCATATCTTCATCAGGTGTGACGTCCGCAAAGGCGTCGGCCCGTATAGCGGTCGCGAATCGCGCCGAACGCCTCCAAGAGCACTCGCGAAATATCGCCCGCGTCATCTCGCGTGGCGAGCCGGATGCTTATTTCAGGCGGAGACGCTTCTTTCGCCTGCGACATCGCGTTTGTGCGTTCACCGCCCGATTCACAATAGTTTCCGCCGCCACGCGAAGAAAGCTGTGGCGCGAACAGTCTTTCTTCGCCGTGACCGGTTCCTGGATCTTCGTTAATGCGGACCTTGGAGGCAGGGTGCGCCTGGATTGTATCGTCATTTCTGATTCTCAAAATAACCGCCGGGACCGAACAATTACTCTGCCATCTTCCTCGTTTTCGGTCTTGCAAGAAATTGACTTGTGGAAGAATGGAGGTCAGGTAGGTCCTCCGAGGCCCGGCCTTAGTATTTCATGCCGGTATCACATAGGATCGTAACCACGGTGGGGGTTGGCCCGCACAGGCCCATTTGCGTAAACTTCACGCTCGCACAAACATTTGCGGCCGATGAAAATCCAACATTCAGCCCTTCGGCATGTGCGAGCAACTCCTTATATTTGATTGCCTCTTCGTCGGAGACAGAAATTCCAAGCTCTGCCAATTTAGGATCCCAATGCTTGGGTACGAACCCGTACCCGATCCCTTGCAGCAGATGACGGACCTTCGTCACCGTCTTCGTTGCCAGGATTTCAGCTCCCTTCGGTTCCACTGGGACACATAGAACGCGACTGTTTTTTTCTTTTAGGAACAGACTGGTACCTACGAAAGTACCTCCAGATCCAACTCCCATAACAAAAGCATCCAGTCGGCCTCCAAGGGCGGCCCAGATCTCGGGTCCGGTTCCTTCCGCGTGCGCAGCTACGGACCCGGATGAGTTGAATTGATCTACATAGAATCCTTTTCTCTTTCGCGCCAATTTCGCTGCAACTATCGATGCGTGCCCTATGTCCGCCCCGGTTACTTGGCCGGGTTCTCCGTCCACTTGAGACGTTAATATAACCTCGGCCCCCAGTGATCTGAGTATTCGAGCTCGAGCATGGCTATTGCCAGCGGGCATAACCGCCGTAAATGGATTGCCAAATATATTACATACAACGGCAAGGCCCGCGCCCATATTTCCACTCGTCATTTCCACTACGGCTTGCCCTTCGCGAAGTTGCCCTGTTCGATAGGCCTCCTTAATTACCCAGAGTGCAACCCGGTCTTTCACGCTTCCACCGGGTTGCATGAATTCTCCTTTTGCATATATCTTCCCCGGTCCTCGGTGGATCCTCTCGAGAGCAATGAGCGGTGTTTTCCCGATAAGGCCGAGAGCGCTACTATGAACTGTTTTCATGTCCCACGTTGTCGATAGTCCTGACGATTTTTCCCAATAGTAACTCCGTTGTGTTTACAAGGGTCTAATTCACGCGATTATTTCGTCTTGTAGAAAACTGACTTTTGCAGAACGAGTAACGGCGCTCTACAGGGGATGCGACCAGAAGTATCGACAATAACGAGACGCGCGAAGCACGTCTCGTGAGATGTCTCTTTCCAATAGAAATGGCACGACGATTGCGGGCCGTGTTACGACGATCGACCTCGGACGAATTGTTTGGGTGTGAGCCCAGTGTGTCTTTTGAACCTGTGGGTGAAATGACTTTGGTCAGTAAATCCGGTTTCCAAGGCCACTTCAACTATGGGCCGGCCTCGAGCTAAAAGCTTCATTGCGCAATTAACTCGGATCTGATTCAGGTATTCATGAGGCGGCATCCCGATTTCTTTTCGAAATACCCGGAGCAGATAGAATGGGTTCAATCCGGTCACACCCGCCAGATCATCGAGCGAAGGATTCTCCATATAGTGCGAATTAATAAACTCTAAAACGACTCTTACAGCTGGGCGTTCACTCCCTGCTTTTCTAAGCGAAGGACGAGGCGCGGCATGACGACAGATCAGGTCGACCGCCGCGGAAGTAAACAACGATTGCTTTTCAAGAACGTCGTTCGAAGTCTGAAGAACCTTGTGCACATTCAACCAAGTGCGCGCGAGTGCGGCGTCAAACACCACGGGCGAAGGAAAGTACGGACAATTTTGCGTGGAGTTTTCCGGTTGAGAGCCGAGTACTTCAAAAAGAGACGGGTTTGGATACAAACTTCGATAGGTCCATCTGTCATCGACGTCGGCACGACGCCCTGTATGGACCTCGCCGGGATTTATAAGAACAATGCTACCTACGGGAGACAACCAAGTTCGTCCTTGGCAAGTGAATTCCTCAGCGCCTCTCTCATGAACCGCAATCGTAAACGATTCGTGAAAGTGCCGCGGAAAGGAATGGTTAATATAGGTCGCTCTTAGGAGACCCAAATCGTTAAGTTCGGGGACAATCTTGAAATTCGCTTCTTCCCGCAACCCTTCAGAAATCATGTTTAGTCCTTGGAATCGGGGCCCATTCCAACTTCCCCCTATCTCAGTATACACAGGTGCGATCCTTTTCGTTATTTGAAATCTAGAGCGAGGTCTAGAGGCGCCGTTGGTCGATCCACACAATTCGGCGACTTGGGCAATTTCCGCCTCTACTCACTCGGCATAGTGTGCGACCTTACTGTTAGCACCGGCCTGCGGGAAAGCCACGGAGAAAAACACCCATACCAGCAAAATGACTAGAACGACCTTTCTCATAAACCTCCTCAATTTTTCCAGGCTTGAAGAATCAGCGCAGGCGCAGTACTGCCCAGTCGACGATCCGATCGTATATCCCAGGAACGAAGCCGTACCCGCGTGGAAAAACTCGATGGCCTCACGCAACGACCGTCTTTGCTTGGTAAGTAGAGCCTCTGTCGAACAACAAATCATATTGAAACGTCAGGTTCCAGTCTCGCGATCCGGCCTTCGGGTCGCTTTTTGCTGCCTGCGGATCACGTTATTCGACCTGCGAAGTCTGAGACACGACCAGCAAACATCGATATTCGAGCTGCAACACGCGAACTCTCGACTGCGGCGTTCGAAAAACGACCTGCGACTTGCGTGACGCGATCTGCGACCATCGAAAAGCCTCCTGCGGGTCGCGAGAAACGGCCCGCGTCGTCCGGTCTAGGGTCGAACCCTTAAAAGTTTCGCCAGCAAAGGTCACATCTCCCTAAAGGTCTACTTCTTACTAGGTCGATCCCGGGCTGTTCAGTTAGTCCTAAAACGCCCAGTTCGGCGTTCGAAGGAGCAGCGACTAGTTCCTTTATGGAGGCAAGTGGCAATGCTGCGCCTTTCCATCGCCGGCATGAATCCGGCGTCACAAGCAGGAACCAGGTTGCCCCATCGTCTCGAGCCTGCCCGGTAGGTATGGCCCAAAGCGAGAATCTGTGTGCGGTCAGGCGAGTGTAAAGATAGAAGTAGTTGCGATGGCTCAAAGCGCGATTCTCGATAGCAAAGTTGCGGTCCGGCCGCTTCTCCCAAACTACACCCTCGAGTTGTTTCAGGTCGCCAGGAAAACCTCCTCGCTTCTCATGAAAGGCAAGGAGGTCGCGCATCATCATGCTAGCCGCCTCAACGGGAACCGCGGCTGTCTTTTGTTTCTCCGCTGCCCACAACGAGTAAATATAAGCTCCGACAATGACAAGAAGCACAATTGGGATCAGCATGAGTGATGTTTTTAAGCGGTTGAGCATACGGATCTAGACCGAGCCGCGAGCGAACTGCAAAGACGCTCGTTCGTATTTTTCAGCGAGCATCATGCGCACATTAGCCGGCAGATCGTTAAAGGTGTCGGCGTATGGGTTCTTGTGGGATTGTTCATTCGGAACGGATTCTGATGTGATATCGATGGCCTGTTCGATCAGATCACCGACTATATCGTCGGTGCATATTCGATCTACTTCTTCTGATATCAAATTCATGAGAATCGGCCGATCGACTTTCACCTTACTCTCCTGCGAGGGCGCTCCTTTAAGCAAAAATACTGGGTCGATGTCACCAAGATGCACCTCGGAAGGTGAGCTCTTTCGTTTCGCTGAATAGAACTGGGGCAATACTGCGAGCGGCGGATAGGCAGCCCTTATCGGCGGAGCGGTATCGCTAACGATCAGGACCTCTGAGTGGGCCGCTATCTGGCGAATTTCCGACGCAAACATCAGTGGCCGCTTCTGTTCCGAGTATCTCGTGTTGTCGTTTTTCGTTCCCGGAAAGTCCTGAAAGGTCTTTGAGAAAATGGTTGTGTCGCCAAGCTGCTTCGAAGCATATTCCGCCGTCACATCATCGAGACCCGGTAGAAAGATCTTTGTCATGACCGTTCCGAGGATCGCATTGGCCTGCTCGCGCCCATACTGGTCGTACATCTGGGGGAGATCCTGGTATCCAAGACCGAGACCTACGCCGCGTCCGCGTCCGATGCCGGAGATCCGCTTTACTTCAGCCACGTTGAGCTGGTAACCCTCGTCGATCAGAACAAAACACGGATACTCAGGCTCGTTCAATCCGTCAAGCCGCATCTGCATAACCGCCTGACCGAGAAACGAAGCTATGAACTCTTTGTAGACATCCGCGGCTCCTTCGGAGCCTACAAGGTAGAGGGCGGTTCCCGGCTTGCGTAGATGGGAGAAGTCGATTGTGTGGCAGCCGGCCTTGCTTTCTTCTGAGGTCGGCAGCACCGTCACCATTCTTGCTGGTGCAAGAGTAAATGGACGGAGTTTGTTGTAAAGGCCGATCAGGATCGATCCTCGTGTCTGAATTGGAGCCTGCCGGAATGCTAGATAGGCCTGCTTTGCGTAGAGGCTAGGCGAATTTTCCATCGCTTTTGCGAACGCGTCGTTGCCATCTTCGCTGAGCGAGAGCAGAAAGTCTGCGGCAAAGGCGGGTATCGCCTTGTCCCAATAAACCTCGGCGATATGAAGTAGGATCGCTGTCAGTGCGATTTGCTCCGCATCGCCCCAGAAAGGGTCTGCATTTGTTTTGCGACGGCTTTCGATGCCGATCATCATCCCTGCAACCTGACACGCAAAAGCCGGATCGTTGCGGCATTTGGGTACGAAGTTCCAGCGATCGCTTTTTGTGGGATCATTGAGATCGAGACGGAAGATGCGTTTAGCTGCACCGGCGGTCTGGGCAAACAGCTCCCCTTTCGGGTCATAGACAAGGCAGGATGATCTTCCAAGAATTGCCCGGATCATGGAAATAAAGAAGGTCTTCGATTTACCCGATCCGGTCGGGCCGAACATCGCGAAGTGCCGCAGCCACTGACCCGGCGGAAGAAATATATCGCGTCCGCCGAAGGCTTTTGCGATAGGTAGAGAATTTGCTGGCAGGGGGAGCCCGCGAGTACGGTTCATCAGACCGCACCTGACGAGATCCTTTGCTTTCGCCCATCGCGCAGACCCATGAGCCGTGCTCATTCGCCTTAGGCGATAATCCCAGAGCTGCGAATAGGCATCAACAAACCCACCCGCAATACAAACAAGAGCCATTGCCCAGAACGCAAGATTGATCAGACCAGGCATGGCGAGCAGTGAGCCGGCAAATAGGCTCAAGCTCGCTCCGATCAATCCGAGGATTATGAAAAACGCCCCTTTTCCGACGTCAGCCGCCCAGTGCCAGAAAGCATTATACGAAGGCAAGTATTGCTCGTTTGCTTTTCGCGGTATGCCGTAGGAGGCGTCAAACTTTTCGATCCATTCACGCGAGAACATATCTTGCTTATCTGCCTCCTTGATTTATAGATTTAAGCCACACGTCATGTTCCTGGAGTTCACGAAGACCTGACGCGTCGAGCGGCAGAGCCTCGCCTCGCCAGTGCCGGATACTCCATCCTAAAGCAGCCAATTGCTCAGTCGTGGTGAACGGCTCCGGCATTCTTTCGACGGTTGCGGTTGAAGATTCGAAATACATCACCGAGTTTGCTTCGGCCTGCGGGAGTGGAAAGCGAAAGAGCATGGCCGGCCCCTTCGAAGCGTCCGTCGGAAGCGAAACTATCTCGAATGAAAAGGGGGACCTTCTATATGTCAGTCTAAACAAACTTAATTCCGACTGGACCGACGATCCCCTGATCTCTATCCCAGGCGGAAGAAGCTTGCGATTGACAAGGTCGTGGATCAGGATATCGGCGGTCGGAGGCAGGTCTCCCGTCGCCGAATAGGTTGCAAACGCCGACAGCGAAACCGCCATCCCAAGGGCACCGGCCTCTCTTAGCCGTTGTGCCGTTTCGAACTCGTTCCCTGAGAAAAATGTCACGACCGGCACGGCCGAATTGATCTCATCTGGCGCAGTTTGTTCCGAAATGCTCTCGACAAATCTGAGCTGAGCCGGATCGCGAGCGGAAATGACGAACCGCGATACGACGTACACGCCAATAATGAGTGCGGCCACTATAATTGCCTCGGACCGCACAAGGGTTAATAACTGCTGGAGCCTCACAGAACGGGCTCCAGCTTTTTCGTTCTCCTTTCTTTTTGTCTCCGTATTCATCGAATCCCCGTTCCAATAAGACGAGGCCACCGCCCCGCCCACTCAGCATCGCGGCTTGCTAGCCAGGTATCTACTTCCGGATGAAAGGCATTCGCCATTGAGAGCAGGTAATCAAGCTGCAGACCGAGCAGCTCGCGTGCTTCGCCCGTCTTTACGAAGTAGCAAAAGAAGCGAGAAAGTGCGGTCGCATCGAGCGACTCTACCGAGTCCCTTAGAAACGCTCCCGCGACATCTATCGACTCGCGCAAACTCGGATGGTCCTCCATTCCCGCGATCCCCCGAACGGCGTCTAGAAGCTTTATCGCGAGGGCGAGATGTACGGAAGACGCACCGGCGTTCCGGGCCGAGAGTATTTCAAGCTCCTTCTCAAGTGACGGGTTGGCAAACCGGCTGTAGATATGTCTCGAAATAAACGGCGTACTCAGCTTGTGCCTGAGGTCGTTGGACGTCGTTATCACGACAGGACGGTACTTCCAATCGGCGATACCGATACAGCCGCCTTCATATCGCGGTATGTAGATCAGCCCCCTTTCAAGCGGCATTAACAATGAGTCCTCGACACTCGCTCCAAACTTGTCGCTTTCATCCAGCAGAAGTACCGGTGGTGGAGTTTTTTCGTCCGCTGCTTTTGCCGCGATGTCATAAGCCGCCCCGACCTCTCCGAGAATAAGGAACTGCCTCTGCCACTTCATTCTCCGTGCTTCAGAAAGGAACTCATCTCTACCGCTATCCGGCAGACTTTTGGCAATAGCAAGATTCTCTTTCATCCAAACCTCCTGTTCCTCTCGGTCCCAGTCGTAAAGGATCTCTTCCTGCTTCAGCCCGTCGCGTCCCGCGACGACGCATATCGTCAGATTGCAGGCTGAGGCAAGAGCTTCGGGGAATGCCGTCTTTCCGCTTCCGCGCGTTCCCGATATAAGCCAGGCCCGGCCGGATTTGAGACTCTCGCAAAAGTCCGAAAAGATCTGTTCGTCGGGAATGTACCCGCTGCCACAAACAAGCTGATACAGTTCGCTCTCGCGTCTGTCAATAGCAAGTAAACGAGGATCGATTTGAGGCCGGTCTGGATCGTGGGGGATCATTTGTTGGTCGCCTCCGAATCCGATTGATTTTGCCGTGCGGGTGAAGAGTTTTCGGGCAAGCCGGTGACAAGCACATAGCCGTTCAAGCCTGCGGATACCTCAAGAAACGTGTCCTGACGATCATTACGTTCATTTTTTAACAGCACTCCCGACAGATCCTGGGTCATGGATTCCGTGCCCCGACGAATCGGCTCCGAAAGGATGACCGTGCCGCCCGATCGAAGCGCCCCGACCGAACCGAGCACGGAGGCGGCCGTTTCTTTCAACCCACTGAAGAATCGCGACCATTGGCTCGTGAGTTTTCGCCTTTTACCCTCGATCCCTGAGCCGCCGTCCCGACCGAGACGCTCTCCGCTGAATCTAATTAGCTCGCCGGAAGCCGGATCGATAAGGCCAATGATCGTGACAAACGCACGAATTGACTCGCCTCCGCGAACATTGCCGACGAGCATCGTCCCCGCCGGATACGTGTATCCCTTTCCATCAACGGCCCGAGTTAGTTCCATTCGGACAAACCCGCCTGAATCGCGAAGAGTATAGATGGAACCGACAAGCCGAATTGGAAGCAGTGTACCGAACGGTATTCGAGTCGGCGGAGCAATGCGTGACGGGAGCGGTTTTACTGCGCTGGCTTCTGAAACTCTAAGAGTTTTCACAGGCTCCGCCGTCTTTCGGGTAACTCCAAAAAACAGAGATCGTCCGGGAGCATCGCCAGAAACACTAGCGTTAAGCGGGGATGTTATCGGAGACTCCTTCCGAACGGAGACAAGCTCCGAAGTATTCGAGGGACTTTCCTTCATCGTGCCGCTTTTATCGGACGGTAAGGAATACGATTGGTTGCCACCGGACGGCATTTCCTTGCTCTGACTAACATTCGCCTTGCTAGCGTCTGTGGTATCGAGCGTAGAACTTCCGGGGGGCGGAACATCCTTATCGGAAGTAGGCTGACCATTTGGGTCTTCAGTGCTGCGAGGCGCTTTTTGGGCGACCATACTCAGGGCCAACTTCAGCTTCTCATCTTCGGTTACAGGTGCTGCCTGCGTATCCTTCTGCCCGTTTCGACTGACGGGCAGGGGTTTTTGTGCCGAGAACCACCCGATCCCGAAAAACCACGAAACTCCAACGATCATTAAACAAAGAAAGAGTGCAAATCCCGCAAAAGCACGTAGAACCCGCCATCGACGTTTGGACGGCTCGGGCGTTTGATTTTCAATGTCAATCTCTTCCTCGTCGTTTTCGTCTTGAGCGTTTTCCGTCGATGCCTCAAGAAGCAGTTTTTCACGCGCTTCATCGTCTTCGAATCCGGGGAGTGCGGTAGGTATGTCGCCTGAAATAGGTTCTTTTACGTCCATGCTCTTGTCACTCCTTTGTTTTGAGATCGCTCAGTGAAGTTGTGAGAGGTGCGTCCGCGGCTTCGCGATGAGCGATCATAACGCGGACATTCTGATTTGTGCCGAGTATCGGAGCTTTATAGACGAGGGCGTAATATACGGTCGAGCCCGGCTGCACGAGTCCTTCCAAAGTCGTGGATTCGATGTACTTCGATTCCAGTCGTGTCGTCTGAATGCTGTTCCCACCGGCATCGGCTGTCTGGATCTGAAGTTCGGGTGAGCCTGGTACAAGTCTTAGATTCGACGCCGTGACGTTTCGTATGGCGACAACGACGAGCCGGGTTTCGGCGTCCAGTTCCGAAATACGTGAAACGGCCAGTTCAAGTCCATGCTGAGGCTTTGACCATACGCTTAGGTTCTTTTTGGGGTCGCGCAAAACTTCGGCAAGCTTTTTATTGGCGAGAGATGATATTTCCGCCTCGGTCCTTAACGCCGATATATCCTTCTTGCGAGCATTTTTCGACCCACCCAGATTTGTATAAGCCGCACGTATCGGATGGTCCGGGTCGGACAACTTTTCAATTGGATTCCCAGCCTCAGTGGGCGGGGCTATTCCGACAAGTTTCGAGACAGCCCGCGAGTTCATCGGAACTGCCAGACTCCCTTCGCCGCCGAGATCGTATGCAAGACCCGCTGTTCGTCTCGCCGCGATTACCGCCTCGCGGTCATAGGTGATAACGCATCTATGCGCGTTCTTTCTAAGGTCCGCGACAGGTACAAATTCGAGTATCAGAATAAGACCGGAGCGCATCTGCAGGCTTATTGCGGCCGCCGTGCTTCCGTCGCGGACAGGCAGAAATGCTTCACCCGGATAGACCGTGATCGACCTGTCGGTCTCTTTTGTCGGGGACTGAAAAACGGAAGCGAATTTTGGATTCCCCTCGTGGATATAGTAAATGCCGTCCGACGCGGGAAACTCCACGATCGAGACCGCATTCTGTGCGAGACCCAGCCGGATAACTGTCGGCTGTTTCGGATTGACGGTCACACTTGCCTCACCTGACAGAAAGTCAGGTTCCGCCAGGTTGACGACCGAGACCGGCGCCATCAGCGGAGACAGGAGTGGCTTCGGGGGAACGACATCTGCCGGTCGGGAATCGGATTTTTGTGGATGTTTTCGGACCGCCTTCGGCCTTACGGGTTTGGATAGTGTTTGAGCCGCAGCATCGATCCAACCGCAGAAGAGAATCGTGGGAAGGAATCCGGCAAGTACGAGTTTCGTCAGTTTGATATTCATGAGATTGTTAAGCATTCATTTCTCCATCGGAGTGCTATCGATCCTGAGCGCCCGTGGCCGCAGGGGGGACGGTCTCCGGTTCGGCATCGTCTGCGATGAGTGTCACGGGCGAGACGGATTTGCCGTTCACGGGCTCGACCCTAAACCTGAGGATCGTAAATCCGGTCCGAAGGTTGTTGTCATTTCTAACCGGCGACGACGGGCTGTCTCTCAGCAGAAACTTGCATTTTAGCTGCACGGATTCCTCGACATCCTGCCCTGCGGCCTTCCGGCGTATCTTCCGAACCCCGATCGCCCGAAGGACGTATGGATCGGTTTCGTCGACGGCAATATCCTGCAGCTCCCACGACGAATTGACGCTCTCGGTCTTCTCAGTTGCCAGAACGCCGTTCTGTTTCAGTCGCCCCGCCATCGCGATCGACAGATCCGGGTCGAGCATACGCAGAAGTTTGTTCACCTGGCTTTCGCGGGTCGATTGTTCGACTTCATACAGGGAAGTTAGAAATTCCTTTATCAGATATTTCTTGTCCGTGAGCGTCGGCGTATCGGGGGAGATACTTACGGTTTCGGTAGAACCGTAGTCGCGGTTGTTTAGTTCGATCACTCTTCCGGAGGATTTGTCGACGACGATGCGATCCGCTTTTCGTAAGACCAGGAAGATGTTCATTCCTATGCTAAGCGTGAGAATCACCAAAAGGATCCACACCGCTTTGAAAAGCGAGGAGATAGTCACCACGTCCTCCGGATCGCGTGTTAAGTAAAATGGCGCAGGTGGAATGTCTGTTCCGTTTTGCGAGTGGGGCGAATCGAGTTCTATTTCTTTCATCATTCTCGGTGCGGATGTGCCGCTGTGGATTCAGATTGGCAAAATCGGTGCCACAACGAATTCACGCCAGTTTCTTGCCTTTTGGGAAGTGCTGCCTTTTTGCGGAGTAGAATTGAGCCGAACGGTGCGGCCTTTAACCGGAAGTCATCAAAAATGATCCAAATGTTCAGGGTTTGTTAGACCCGGCGAAAGTCGATCTTCCTGTGGGAGCATGAATGCCGCGAAGATCCGGGGAGATGATCACAGGCCCGCTCTGATCAATCGCCTTTAATTTGTTCTGTCCGCCTCCACCCAAGAGAAAACGGTTGCCCGTCCGAGCGTCATAAAAAACCATCGTTTGGGACGTATCTACTGTTTGATTCGCGTCGGAAGGAGTGGCCCGCGCCAACGAGTTGATTAGTGTTTCTTTCCTAACCTCACGGAACCGGCCTTGAGTTTCCAGCCAGCGGTATATTTTCATGCCCTGCGAAACATAGTTAACGGTTTCACGATATGGCGGAACTCCTCCGGTCGTTCGCTGTCCGGAAGAATTTATGAGCCTGCCGTTTGAATAGAGTTTTCTACCATGCAGATATGCGGAGACCGTACCTTCACCGGCGTTATAGGCCGCAAGGACCGAGTCCAGCCGCCAATCGAAGAGACCTCCAAGATACTTAACATAACGTGCGGCCGCCTGGATCGACGCGCCCGGATCGTACGAGTTTGAGAGGCCAAAGCGTGAGGCTGTTGCGGGCATAAACTGCATCAATCCACGAGCGTTCTTTGGGCTGGTCAGCCACGGGCGAAACCGCGTTTCGTTGTACGCGATAGTCCAGAGAATCCGTGGGTCCACACCTTCTTTTTGAGCGGCTTCGGCGATCATCATTTCAAAAAGCTCTGCTCGGCTAAGCACGTCCATTCGTGATAGCTCCGTCCTGGTGAAAGTTTTTGAGCGTCTCTGCGATGCAAGATGAATCGGAAAAGAAAGGAAGCAGGTTAGCAAAACGGTAAACGCTATCGTGTTTCGGTTTTTCATATATCGGCCTCTTCGCAAGCCGTGTGCCAACGCCTCTCTTTTCGAGCGGCACGAGCGTTGCATAGCTCTCACGCGTTGCCGGTCCCAACTTTTCCCGACCGTCAAAAATCTTTTTTGCGAGGACAACAAATGAAGAAACTTCTAAAAGCGATACAATACGCCGCACGGCAGGCAACACCCATCGCCGCCGTGCTGCTTTTCACAAATCTCCTGTTCGCACAGGGGCCAATCTTTACAGGCGATGCAAGCAACCTTTCGAACATCATCCGCGAAGCGTTAAAGCTGATGGCGATAATCCTGTTCTGTCTCGGCGCGGTCGGCGTCGCCTGGTCGATCTACAACAAGATGACGGGCAAAGAATGGGGCAACCAGGCTTTTGGCTCGATTCTCTCGTTTGCCTTCGGGACCATCGTCGCCGTTTTCTGGCAGCTTGCGCAGGGCCGTGCTGTTGGCGTCGATACGAACTTTTAAGGGTGAAATGATGAGACGAAGAGCAACAAGACCAAACGTGTTTCGCGGCCTCAAAAGGTTCGGAGTTTACTCGACCGACTGGAAGTACATCCTGATCCCGACCGGCGTCGCCTATTTGTTTCCGTTCATCTTCGGGCTCTGGTTCGGTTATGTGCCGCTTGGATTCCCACTCGGTTTATTTACGTTCCTTATGCTGCTCGGAACCTTCAACTATCTCCGTATAAGCAAGCCCGAGTGCTGGCTCTCTCACAAGTTCGATGCGACCCTCGACCGCTCGGCGCCGTTTCGCTGTCCGTTAGGCACGGAACTGGAAACGACCGACTGGATTCGCGAATAAGGAAAATCAAAACAAATGGATACAGCAAACCTATCTTTCGCACATGTGGCGGCAATTCTCTTCGGAAGTTTTATGTTTGGGGGAGTCGGCCTTGTTATCGGGCGGCGAGTTTTTCCGCATTTCAAGCTTCACCGAAATGAAGTTAAAGGAGCCCAAACGAAAGCCCTTTCCAAACCAGCACCAACAATTCCCGGCGAAGACGGACGGCTATTGCCCACCGAGATCCTTGGTCTTGAAGGCAACGTAATTCGTTATCGTGATGGGAGCTTCGCCAAAGGGTATATTTTTGAACCGGCTCACACGCTATACGATGACGGTCGCCTTACCGAACAGCGGATAGAGGATCTGAAAACCATCCTCAAATTCGATAAGCCTTCCGATACCGTTATCCAGTTCCGCTTTGTAAATGCCGCCGATGACGGAAGGGTTCTGAGAGATCATCTCCGCAGTCGCAACAGCGAGCGGAGCGACCCGATCGCCAGCGTTCTTCAGGCAACGAACCTATCTGTATATGAAGAAGCGATAAGTTCAGGAAGGGTTATGCGGCAGACCGCGAACGTCTGGATCCGCGTACCTGTACGGGATAAGGCCGATAAAAGCCTCTTGGGAAGCGCCTTTCCGTCGCTCTTCCGGCTGGTCCGGGAAAAGGGATTCCTTCGTTTTTTGCGGGACCCGGTTCCTAAGTTAAGAAACTCGATCTCCGAGGGACTGGTCACGCGTGAACTCAAAACCGAAACAGCCTGCCGGACAAAAGCGTTACGGGTATTTCAGGCGTTTGAAGGCAATTTCCCGAAGTCGCTGAACTTACGCGAGATGCTCGCCTCAGAAATCTTCGCAAGTCTTTTTATCAGCCACCGGCGGGATCAGTCTTCTCTGCCGCTGCTAAGGCGACGGGGACGCATTGACGTGAGGAGATATCTGGCCAGCACCAGGATTGAAAGCAGTGGTGAGTTGTTTGTCCGTCACAACGGTACACCGGCAAGCCTGGTCAGCCTAAAGAGTCTGCCAAACGGATTTGTGACCGCAGATGTGATGCGATATCTCACGGCCACAAGAAGTCTATGTTTTCCGCATGAGATTGTTGTCGATCTGATGACTACAGAGAAGCAGGCGGCAAAGAAAGATCTTCAGAAACGTATCGACCGGATCGAGGGCAGCCGAAACACCTGGTTGGGCTTCAGGAATCTGAAGAAGGACGCGGTTGTGATCAAAAGCGATCTCGAAAATCTTCTTGAACAGGTCGAGGCTGACAATGAAGAGATCTGCGAGTTGCGTATGAACGTTATCGTGTTTGCCGAAAGATCAAAAGGCTCACGAGACTCTCGCCGCCAACTCGAAGTACTCGACGATCGCTGTGATGCCGTCATTTCCGCCATCAGAAAGAAGGTCGGTGCCGACGCGGTTCGCGAGGACGCCGTGCGTCAGCGCGGCCTATATCCACGCATGCTGGCCGGCGAACTTTCTTCCCGACGGACAGGGCAGGAACTCACCGAAACAGCCGACTCCATCATTGCTTTTGTGCCCACCGAGACAAGTTGGAGAGGCAGTCCGCGCCCTCACAGCATCTTTACCACGCCGAACGGACAGATGTTCGGCCTCGATCTCTACGACCGAGCCCTCATCAAATCGCCGACTGTGATCGTTACCGCCGCCTCCGGCGAGGGTAAGTCATTCCTCGCGTCGATGCTGATAACCGATATCCGCGCACATCGGGGAGATGTGAAGGTGCGGGTCATGGATTATCGCCACTCGTTCAAACCTATATGC
>JBOGOW010000010.1:0-22001 GCA_050748285.1 Pyrinomonadaceae bacterium | reverse complement strand
GTGCCGGACTGCTCCTTCTCAGCCAACGTCAGAGCGGATTTAAAGCTCTGTACGCCTTTTTCAAAATCGCCCGCCGCTGCGTATTTTTTTCCGTCTTGAAAGAAACGCGACAGCATCGGCGACTGTGCCGAAATGTCGATTGCAAAAACCAGAATAAAAATAAACGATAAAATTCGCATTACAAGTAAATCTCCTTAGACTTTTTTTGCAGTCTATGGCGAGTTTACGAAATGATGCTGGGGCGAATCTTTCTGCTGGTTGCGGTTTGTATTCTGAAATTGCTGAAAGTTCGGATCAACCGCAAAAAAACACTAAATACGCAAAAACTTAAGAACAATTCCTATTTTATATTTCGCGTTTTTTTGAGTATTTCGCAGTTATCATTTACTAAGCAAGTTTGAGGTCGCGCCAGGTTTTTGGCGTAAGTTTTGTGAATTTGCGGAAAAGCGTAGTGAAATGGCTTTGGTTTTTGAAACCTGTACGAAGGCTTATCTCGACGATCGGTAGATCCCCGTTTGCAAGAAGCATTTTGGCTCGTTCGATGCGCTGCTGCATGACAAATTGCTGCGGCGTCATGCCGACCGATTTTCTAAACGAGCGGGCGAAATGAAACTGACTGAGCTCGGCAACGGTGGCTATCTCCCCAAGGCTTAGGTCTTCCTCAAGATTTGCATCGATAAAATCTTTTACCCGGCGCAGTTTGTAGCCCGACAATCCACCATTCACGATTGTTGTGGGTTTCGCCGTCGAATAATTCGAGAGCAGATGCAGCGTCAGCGTTTGTATAAGCGAATCGGTAAACAGCTTCCCCGAAGGAGTTTCCGATTCAGATTCGGCCAGCAAAGTCAGGCCGATCTGTTGGATTAGCGGATCGACCTTTTTGTAAATTTCGACAAACTCAAACGTCGATGAAAAATAATTGTCCGCCGCCGTTTGAGCGACAAACTGCGGATCGAGCAAAATTCCGAGATTGTCCAGAGGCTTTTCCCAGCGGGCGCTGACAAGTTGACCGGCGGGCGTAATGCAGATATTTCCGCCCGAGCCTTTCGTTACTATGTGCTTGCCGGTCCCGGAATATTTTTCGGTTGTCAAAGTGCCGGAGATGGCGACATTTACATCGTGGAAAGAATTTTTATGCTCCAGCATTCTTCCCGGCATCACATGCGCCCTGTGAATGCGAACACCCGGCCATGCAGCCGACTGCTTAAAAAGATAAGGCGAGCCTTTTTGCGATTTCCATTCGATCTGCATAAAGCTATTTGTAACTGCTGCGATAACAAATTGCAAGTAATATTTTAGTCACGCCGCATGGCCGGCTTGTGTGTCTTTCGAAACTTTCAGTGTATCCAGGTATTGCTGAAATTTCGTTGCTCATCTACGCGAAAGGCAAGCATTTCACTCTAAGCTGTCTCGCGCATCGGAAATGAGGCATTGTTCAGCCCTTTTTTCTCGCGGCGGGTCGGATTGTTTTCCTTACGGGC
This sequence comes from Pyrinomonadaceae bacterium, assembly GCA_050748285.1. Taxonomy (GTDB): domain Bacteria; phylum Acidobacteriota; class Blastocatellia; order Pyrinomonadales; family Pyrinomonadaceae; genus OLB17. The sequence continues at coordinate 20,520 of JBOGOW010000010.1, read as the reverse complement.
GGGGCGTTGAGTTTATCGAGTTCGGCCTTTGCCTCTTTGTGGTCAGGATAAAACTCAATCGCTTTCGAGAAATCCGCTTTTGCCTCGGCAATGTTTTTCATCTTGAGACGCAGCAGCCCGCGATTGTAGTAGGAAGACGCGGATTTGCTGTCTTTTGCGATCGCGGTTTCGTAGTCGGCAAGAGCGAGATCGAATTGAGCTTTTTGGCGATACACATTTCCGCGTCCGATATAACCCAATGTGGCTTTTGCATCTAATTTTACGGACTGCTCGTAATCCGCCAAAGCTTCATCAAGCCTTCCCATTTCGAGATAAACTTCGCCGCGGTCGGCGTAAAAATGACCCGACTGAGGACTCAATTTGAGTGCCTCCTCGGCATCTCTCAGCGATAGGTCGAACTGCTTTTTTTTCAGATACGACATGCGGCGGTCGTCTAAATAGCCTGCTGATTTAGGATCGAGTCTGATGCATTCCGCAAAATCCGCGATCGCCATGTCGTACCGGCCGTCGTCATAATTATAGTGCCCGCGCGAATGATGACCATTTTTCGGATCGATCTTGATAATCTGCAAATAGTCGGCTTCTACCGCGGCAAGGTCTTTTTTTGCCCTGTTAACGGAGATACGCGAATAATAACCACCCGTTTCCGCCGGTTTCAGCGTGATCATTTTTGTGGAATCGGCGAGTGCCGGCTCGTACTCCTTCTTTTCAATATACGCCGATACGCGCGACTCAAAAGCAAACCTGTTGTCAGGTTTTAGCTTGATCGCCTGATCGTAATCGGCGATCGCCGAGTACAGATCCTGTTTACCCTTAAACGCCAAACCGCGATACACATAAGCTTCGTCCCATTCCGGCGATAATGTGATAGCCTTCGTGAAATCCGCGATCGCCGGGTTGTACTCACCCTTGTAGTAATAAGCAAGACCACGGTTGAAATATGCGGCCCGTTCCTTTGAATTCAGCTTGATATAGGCATCGTAGTCCTTGATCGTCAAATCGTATATGCCTTTTGTTAAGTACGTCCGTCCACGGGCGAACAGCGCCTCCAAATTACCCGGCTGTTTGCTCAAAACCTGACTATATGCCGCAACGGCTTCATCGTATTTCCGACTATCGAATGCTGCCTTTGCCTTTGAATTCAGTTGGGTGATCTCCGACACGGCTGCGCTGGAGGCGGCGGAAGCCGCTTTTGACGCGATCGACGTATTTGCCTTCTTGAGCAGATCGGCGGCTCCCGCAAAGGACGGATTAAGCCGCAAAACATTATTGATGCTGGTTCTGGCGGCCTCAGGATTATCGTCATTCCAATAGGCATACGCCCGGGCATAATGGGCAAAGGCATTATTCGGCTCCAGTTTCAGCGCCTTTTCGACGTCTGAAACACCGTCGTCGAATTCCGGTTCCCAAGGGTCCCAATCGACCGACCCGAAGCGAATCCAAGCCCGGTCCAGATATGCCGAGGCCTCGTTTGGCGCCAATCGGACGGCGTTGTTGAGATCGGCCAAAGCCAGCGCGTAGCTTTTCTTTTCGGTGTATGCACGGCCGCGGTTATGAATGGCAGTTTCAAGATCGGGCTGCAATCTGATCGCGTTTGTGTAGGCGATTATGGCGTTGTCCCAGTCACGGCTTTCGGTATAACGCTGCCCCTGATTGTAATAATCGGCAACCGTTTGAGCACTGAGACATAAAGGAGCGAAGAGTAATAAGGCGGGAACCAAAACGCGGAAACATTTCATGGCGGTCTCCTTCCATTTCTGGGGTTTTTTGAATGGATTTTCGGCGCGGGGACAAGGATGTCGATCTGCGAAGCGAACGCCTTGGCACTCCCGGCGTCGATTTGCGTTCGCCAAATATAACGATACAGTTTAAGGTTAATTTCAGTCAACAGCTTTTTTCGATGTAAGAAAGTCGAGCCGGACGTTTCTTACTGAAACATCCTCCGATCCGGGCGACGGTCTCTTAATCGACTGCAAAGCTTGCGTTGACCACCGCCGTAACGTCTTTTTCAATCGACGACGTATCGTTTACGCCGTGATCCACCGGATGGCTGACCTGATAAACAGAGTTTTTTGAGAAAAACGCCGTCTGATTCACATCGGCAGTTATATGCCGTTTGCCGAAATGTTTCGAAAATGCTCCGTGCCGCATCAGAACAATCGCGTTCACATCCGAATGCTCTTCAGCCGATTTTACACAACTCGTATCACGACAAACATAATCGCGAACGCCGATCATCGGGCTGTCATAGAGAGTCCGAAATGTTATCAGGTTTTGATCGATCACCGGCACAGCAGAAATCTTACTAATTTTCTCATGTGATGTTAAGCATGTTATGGAATTTCCGGCATTTCAAGCACCGGTTCGTAAGAGCTTTGCCACATTTTTGACTGCGTATTCGAATGCGAATCCTTAATCCCGAAACACCTCTCCCGGCGGGGCCGAAGATATTTACAGAAGAATCTCAAACCCTTCCTGTTCAAAATGACGGTCATGAGTCAGCACTTCGCGTAGGCCTAATTCCTTACATACATTCATCGAAATACAGTCGGTAAGACTGTAACCTTTATCGAGGCGGGATTCGTACAGTTCGATGGCTTCCAACAATGCTGTTTCGGTACGAGAGATAATATCGATTCTAGGATCGAGCAGAATCGATCGCGCCAAATCTGATACTTTCCGCCGCATAAATTCACCACTTTCGGCATAAAAATTCAGCAATTCGATCAGGACATCTTCGGTGGTGACCAAGCGATCTTTCGCGGTTCGCATAGCTACCCGGACCGAATCATCGTGCCATTGGTCGTTTGGATTGGCAAGGGCGATGTAGTGTGTGGTGTCAACGAAATAACGCTTCATTTCTTTGGCGCCCCATAGAGATAATGGTCATGATTTTCGGCACCATCGGTCGGCAGTTTATCGAGTATGTGATCGGGAATTGTCTCCTCAATCTCTTTGACTATATCCAGAATTGAACGGCGCGGCGGCCCTAAGCTATCCACAAACTCCAGTACAGCTTCCTGCTTATCCGCCGGAAGCAGTCGCACTCTGCGGGTAATCTTTTCCATCACGTTCGTTTGCATAAACTTGACCTACACACGATTCTATCACAGGTTTACAATAGCTTATTCGCCTTTTTGATGACATTCTCGACCGTGAATCCATAATCCTTAAACACATCTTCTGCTGGCGCGGAAGCACCGAATTTATCGACGGCGAGGCAGTCGCCCTTATCGCCGACGTATCTATGCCAGCCTTGGGAAACGCCGGCTTCTATGGCGAGACGAGCGTAAATTTTTGGCGGGAGGATTTCGTCTTTGTATTTTTGTGTTTGAGCGTCGAAGAATTCCCAGCACGGCATTGAGACGACGCGGGTTGGCGTACCGGCGGCGTTCAGTTTTTCGCGAGCCTGCATTGCGAGGCCGACTTCGGAGCCGGTGGCGATGAGAATAAGTTTTGGCGTGGTTGATTTTCCCGCTTTGGTTTCGCCTTCGGCTAAAATATACGCGCCTTTGTGCAATCCTTTCGCATCGGCAAATTTCTTGCGATCTATCAAAGCGACCTTCTGCCGCGAAAATGCAAACGATGTCGGCGCATTGGCGCGTTTTAGAGCGGCACGCCACGCTTCGCGTGTTTCGTGAGCGTCACACGGGCGGATAACGGCGAGGTTTGGAATGGCACGCAGTGCCGCAAGGTGCTCGACCGATTGGTGCGTCGGGCCGTCTTCGCCAAGACCGATGGAATCGTGCGTGAAAACATAAATGACCTGGATGTGCGAAAGAGCAGCAAGCCGAATTGAGGGGCGCATATAATCAGAAAATGTCTGAAACGTCCCGCCGAACGGAATAACGCCGCCATACAGAGCCATACCGTTCATTGCCGAGCCCATTGTATGTTCTCGAATGCCGTAATGAATATTTCGATTGCCGTATGTACCGTTTTGAATGTCACCGGATGAATTGATGTACGTGTTATTAGACGGCTTCAAATCGGCCGAACCGCCGACCAATTGCGGCACAGCCGCAGCAATCGCGTTGATCACCTCGCCGCTGTATGCCCGTGTCGCTTTTGCCTCAACGCCGTCAAATTTCGGCAGGGAAGATTCCCAATCAGCGGGCAATTCGCCGCTCATCGTTTGTTTGAATGACGCGCCTAGCTTCGGATCAGCTTTCGCGTATTTCTTGACCGTTTCGTTCCAGTCTTTTTCAAGTTTCGACCCGTCTTTTACCGCTTTACGAAAATGCGTCAAGACCTCTTTTGGAATAAAAAAGCTCTTGTTCTCCGGCCATCCAAGATTGCGTTTTGTTTCCTTAACTGCATCTGCGCCCGGCGCATCCGAATGTGCCTTTGACGTGCCTTGCTTCGGCATTCCGAAACCGATAATGGTCTTTATGCGGATCAGTTTCGGCTTGCCTTTGGCGTTTCGCGCTTCTTTGATCGCCTGTTCAATAGCCGCCAGATCATTGCCGTCCCCGACTTGGGAAACATTCCATCCGCAGGCTTCGAAACGCTTTGTTACGTCTTCCGAAAATGCCAAACTTGTCGGTCCGTCGATCGTTATCGCGTTGTCGTCATAAAGATAAATAAGATTGTCCAGTTTCAAATGTCCGGCCAGCGACGCTGCCTCATAACTCACGCCTTCCATCAGATCGCCGTCCGAACAGATGCAATAAATGTGATTATCGACAACCGGAAAGCCGCGTTTGTTGTAAACGGCGGCAAGATGTTTTTGCGCGATTCCCATCCCGACGCCGTTAGCAAACCCCTGGCCAAGCGGCCCAGTCGTTACCTCTACGCCGGACGTCAAAATATTCTCGGGATGTCCCGGAGTTTTCGAATGAAGCTGGCGGAAATTTTTCAGCTCATTAAGTGAAAGTTCGTAACCGGTTAAATGCAACAGCGAATATAAAAGCATCGAGCCATGCCCCGCGCTCAATAAAAATCTGTCGCGGTTAAACCACTTCGGATTCTTCGGATTATGTTGCAAAAATTTTGTCCATAATACATGCGCCGCCGGCGCCATCCCAAGCGGCAAACCCGGATGCCCCGAATTCGCTTTCTGCACCGCATCAAGCGAAAGAGTACGGATGGTGTTGATGGAAAGTGTGTCGATGTCGGCGGTCGGTTTCATTTGTGTTGCAGTGCTCATGTTCTTGGTTATTTCACTTCTTGAAAATTCGTTCGTATTCGCCAAGCTTTTCAGCTTTTATCTCAATGTATTCTGATCCGATGGTATCCACCAGGTTTCGCGGCATCGGTTGGAACTTCGCCGAAAACATGTCATCTTGACTAAGCAGAAATGTGATTCTATCGGTCTGCATTCCGCCGGTCTTGGAAAGCTGAGTAAGATAATTTCTTATAACACCCAACTTCTTGGCGCCTGGTTCAGTCGTTTTGAACCGTAAGTAGATCAAAAGCTCGGATTCGGGGAATCGCTTCATTTCCTCCACGACGTTTAGTAACCTCGCTTTCACTTCCTTTGCACTCAGAACTCCAAACTCGTCAAAAATCAGAGGACTTCCTGGATTGAACATTACAATCACGTCAGTGTACTCGATGCGTTCTCGTTCGCAAGTTGACGAGGCTGGTGCGGTAAATATTACTCCTATCCGTCCCGGCTCATTTGCATCCCAAGCCTTTACGGTAACTGAATCCGTATTTTTGAACTTCTCTATCTTCGTTTCCTTCGAATGAAAATTCTCGGTTACAACGACCCAATCACCGTTTATTGGAGAATTTTGAACCTGAGAAGATATTCGAATCCGGTTCCACGGAAGAGAGTGGTCAGGAGCGACAAGCTTCACTTCCGCGCATTCAATATTTGATGACTGTCCGGACGCGATTGTCACCAAGGTAATAAGTATGGTCGAAATGAAAACGTGGCGCACTACTAAATTAAGAACGGTCAGTATCGTAACGTCCAATGATATTCCTGCTGTCTCTTTTTGTTTCCTCATTGACTCTTTAGAAACCTTGATTAAATGCAAGGTTTTTTTGGTTCCAATAGCAAACAATAGACCCTATTTTGGCAATACTTTCGAGCGCAAGCAAAACGTCAGGCCTTCAACGGATCGATTATCTTCACATAATCCGAGAATCGACGAAAATCCTTGTCCGCGCTCGCCACAGAAGCGTTGTTTTCGATCGCCATTGCTGCTATATGCGCGTCCATCACAACATCTCCTGATACATTCAACTCTGTCACGAAGTTCGCAGAAATCTCCCAGTGCCTGTCGGTCGTATGAACCAAAGAGACGAACGGGTGTGAAAGTAGGTCGTCAATGTGCGACCGTGCTGCTGCGATCGAGAGCGGATCTTCAAAAACGCGCGGGTTTGTGGTGATCCTCATGAAACCACCAAGAACGTGCCAAATGATCCCGATTGAAGGCCTGCCTTTCGACAGCGTGGACTCTAGCCAGGCAGCGACCCGTTCGTGCTGAGGAAGATCCGGAATGAATGCGTAAATGAGAATGTTCGTATCAAGTATGATCACTTGTGAGAATCACCTTCGACCAACGAAATTAGCGCGTTGATATTGTCGAAATTCAATCCCGGCCGAGGCTTCGCATTTCGGAGCGGGCCGATCTTGAAAGGCACGTTTTCAGGCTCGCCGTTTGCTGAAAGGCCCTTTCTCATCACGTCATTCACGATTTGTTTGAATGATCTTTCGGGATGGCGATTTTTTATTCGTTCGATGCCAAGGGCAACCTCATCGTCTAATGTAAGTGCTGTTCTCATAATATACACATCATAGCATCAAATAATATAGGCATCAAGACATCAGTAATTTGTACGCTTTTTCATGGCGCTTTTGCGCATTTTTATAGATTTCATGGCATTTCGGATGAAATTCAATCTTTATTTTCGAGATCGGAACGCTATCTATTGACTCTATTTTGCCAATACTTTCGAGTGCAAGCAAAACCGCGCCGCGCATCGATGCTTCGTGCTTGTCCAAAACGCATAGATCGCGGCCAAAAACGTCGGCAATCATCTGTGTCCAGACTGGCGATGCATCGATCGCACCTCCGGAAACAACGATCTCGTCAACTTGGGTTACAGATTTTATTTGGTCAAAAATTTCGGCGAAACGAAATGCGACAGATTCCATTGCGGCCTGAAGAACGTCGATTGCGTCGTGCGACATCGTTAAACCCAAAATCGCGCCTTTGGCAGTTTCGTTATAACCTGTGCTGCGTTCGCCCGCAAAAAACGGCATGACCGTTAGACCGTGAGAATCCGCGCCGCGATTAGCCATTTCTTTGCCTACCGCAGCATCCGATCGATCAATATGCAAATTATTCTTTAGCCATGCGTAAAGCCCGCCGCCATCGCTAAGCGCACCGCCGACAATGACGGTTTTTCGGTCGATTCGATAGCACCACAAGCCCTTCGGGATAGTCTTTGGCGGAGAACCTTTGTATGCAACACGCATCGCCCCGGAAGTGCCTATCATCAGCGCCGCCTTGTTTTTTTGAACGCATCCAGAACCGATATTGCTCGCCGTGCCATCACCTATCGCCGGAAACCAACGTGCGCTTTTCAAACGCGGCCAGCGTTTTGCGTATTTAGAATCGAGCATTGATATCGCATCCGAGATCTGAGGTAACTTGTCCGGTTCGATCTTAAGAAATTTGAGCAACTCTCGATCCCAGACGCATTTTCGAATATCGAAAATGCCGGTTCCTGACGCCATTGAAATACTGGTGACTGCATTGCCGAAAAGTTTGAGTACAAGATAATCGCTTAGTGAAATCCATTGAGCAGTTTTATTCCATTCATCGATCCGCTCACTTCGCAGCCACAAAAGTTTTGCAGCCCAATAGCTGGAATGAAACCTCGCTCCGGTGCGATTGTGAACATCGGTTTCATTAAATTTTTTCCGCAGAACGCCAACCTGATCTCTGCTTCGCGTATCAGCCCAACCGAAGACTTTCGTCATTGAATTGCCATTTGCATCAACGCCGACAATGCTGTGCCAGAACGAACTCGACGCGACATGCGTGATGTCGCCTTTCACCTTTTCAGATTTTTTTAAAACATCGTCAATCAAGACGACGATCTGGTCAAAAGCTTCATCAGCATCTATCTCGGCACCGCCATCGTCCGTCGCCGTAAGCGTCCGCTCGTTCTTGACCATCGTCCGTGGCAGCACATTGCCTGCCTTGTCATACAACGCAGCACGGACACTAGACGTGCCTATGTCCAAACCGAGAATCATTACTTTCGTTAAACTGCGAAGCGGTTATTTGCTTAGAAAAAGAGCTGACAGCCGTCAGCTAACAGCTATCAGCCAAATTTTCAGAAAAAACCGGACTATTTTATTCCGACGACTTTCTTAAACCACCATCGCAGACCGACAAACAAGAAACGATAGTCTTTGAAAAATTCGGGTGGTTTACCTTCGAAATAATGGCCTATGAATTGAAGTATCCAGCCGACGATGAATAATCCGACCGCTATCATCCATAAACCGCTTACGAAAAAACAAACCGGTATCAGCAATATCGAAATCGCGATCATCGGGATGCCAAAGCTGTGCATCCATCGGTTGACGGAATTTTCGTGGCTGTGCGAATATTCCTCGATCCATTCGTCCCAAGATCTGCCGCCCATCATAAGTCTATTCCTCCAGCGTCCGTTTGCGGCGATTATACATCAGCTTCGCTTAACGATGAAACGTTTCAACCATAAGTCCGTCTCCGATCTCACGTTTTTCGACCGATGCAAAGCCTTCCAGAAAATCATAGTTCATAAAAACATCGGCGTCCGAAATTTCCAATGGTATTCGCGTTACGATCCACGCATCGATCAATGGCGCAAATTCAGCATACGTTTTTGAACCACCGATAACATACAGGTTGCATTTCAGATATTTCGAAACATCTATCGCTTCCTTCTCGCTGCGAAGAAAAATAAGATTCTCAGCCGTGTCGATCTGCGCGGAACGGCTCAGCACGATGTTCAGACGATTCGGCAGCGGCTTGCCGATAGATCGAAAAGTGTTTGAGCCCATCACGACCGCGTGGCCCGTCGTCGTTTCCTTAAAATGTTTTAGGTCCGCCGAATAATGCCACGGCAGCTTGCCGTCTTTGCCGATAGCGAAGTTCTTTGCAATGGCTACGATTCCAATTATCATTATCTTTTTTTAACGCGAAGCCGCAAGTTGTTTTCTTGCGTCTTCGTAACTTTGCGGCTTTGCGTTAAATATCTAATCTCGCACCTTTGAAAACAGCGATCTCGGAGCCTTTTACCAACAAAACTGAAAATGGCTTTTCATCCCGCAGAAACGAAAATTCTTCGCCATAGGTGCAGCCGAAATCGACATCTATGTGCGGATTTCCGGCATCGAAAATTTCCCATTTCGGGTGTTCGACCTTGTATTCGTCGGTGCGTTTGGCACTGCGTTTAGTGTAGCCCCAATAGTGCTCGATGATGAACTCTTCATGCGTGGCCGAGGCAGGAACACCTAGATTCGCTCCGCTTTCGAGGCTAATAGAATTAACGCATTCGCCCTTTTCCCAGGAATAACGAACGTGCAGTGCATCGCGAAAATTCGACATTTTCCAACGCTCGTATGGTTCACCATAAAGCCTGCGGGCAATCGTGGCTATCGTCGCCCGCGGCACGATCTCTTTTACAAAAACCACGCCACGTCTGGTTTCATCATCAGTTTCGCGGCGAACATAAAAACGCAAGTTTACCTCTTCGAAATTAATATGGAACGGAATCAGAAAATCCAATATGCGCGTATCGAGAAACATAAATCCGACCAGGCTCACAAAACATTTCCCATCGAAAAGATCGAGCTCGGTGCCTGGCGGAACGCGGTCTGCGAGCAACTCAGGAGCGACCTCATAATTCACCATTATAAGGTCCTGCCATTTTGCTGTTAAGAATTTCTTCATCACAGTATCAGCCGTTTGTCGCCGGAACGAACCGTTACCTTCTCTCGGTCGAAATACTCAAGCAAAGGTATAGCATATTTTCGCGAAACACCGGCGAGATCTTTGAATTTCGAAACGTCAATTAGACGGTCGGATGTTTGAGAAGCAAATTTCCGCATCTTCGCTTTCAGATTTTCCAGAGCTTCGCTTGCGAAAAAGAATTCCTCGGTTACCTTTATAACTTCCGAGCCATCGATCAGCAATTGGAAAATTCGTCGCGCGTGTTCGCGATTCAATGTTGTTACATTCGCCATTGTTTCTTCCAATTTCGGCGGCTCGATTCCCGCTACGCAATAGATTTCAAGCAGCCGGTGTTTTGCTTCCGCTTCCGCAGTCGTTAGTTTGCTTTCTTGATTCGGAATCCCGATGCTGTCACCGCTCACGGTAATTTCTCCAGCATTTAAAAGTTCGCTGATTGCGGCGTCGAAGATAGCGCCGTCGATCCTTTGTGCGGATTTCTCTTTTAGAACCTCACGTCCGATGCCACGCGACAACGGCTCGCTGCAGTGAAATGCACTGACGCCGTCGATCAGTCTTGACTTGATCGAATCGAAAAATTTTACGCCAATCACGCGTCCGCGAATCTCGATTATTTGTTTGGCGTTTTGCGTATTTCCGACTGCCGAATCGAAAGCGGACTTTGTCCAACCGGTTTTCGCACGAATTTCTTCGACGCTGATACCGGATTCAGCCGCAACATCTATGAATTGATAAAGCAACGTCGCGGGCTCGGCGGTTTCGTCATTGCGGCTTTCGAGAATTTTGCTTACGCTCTGAAGATCCTTTTTCCGGTGCCGGGATGCGAGAGGTTCGAGCACACGACCGCCCGCGATCGTTGCCTGCGGCGAATAGCTTCGCAGAACGAATCGGTCTCCAAAAACAGCAACCGCCGGCGATTCCAGGCGAAGCTGCACGAATCCTATTTCGCCGGGTTCGATTATGCCCGAATCATTCAAAACAATAAGGCGCGCCAAAACCTCGGCTGAACCGATATGCAATCTCGCACGCTGCCGCGAACGCAGCGACTTTTTCGAGTCCTTCAAAACCTCGACTTTCGCGTCCAAAGATTGTGTAGTTCGCAGAACATTTTTTTCGGCAAGGAGCATACCTCGAAACACTTCAACGTGATCGACGCCGACAATATTCAATGCCGTCCGTTGACCTGCGATGGCTTTTTTTACCGAACTTCCATGTGTTTGAATTCCGCGAACACGAACACGTTTTCCGACCGGCAAAAGATCGAGTTCATCGCCCTCGCTGACCGATCCTGAAGCGAGCGTTCCGGTAACGACCGTACCGAATCCTTTCATCGTGAAAACGCGGTCTATCGGCAAAATAGGAACGCGGACATTCCTGTCCGCATCTTTCGCTGCTACTGAACCAAGGTCGGTCTTCAAATCATCTAAACCCTCGTTCGTCTTTGAACTGACGGCAATGACCGGAGCATTTTCGAGAAAACTTCCTTGCACCAGTTCTGCCGCTTCGTCGCGGACAAGTTCGAGCATTTCATCTTCAACAAGGTCACGTTTTGTCAGAACAACGATTCCCGATTTCACATCGAGCAAACGGCAGATATCGAAATGCTCGCGCGTTTGCGGCATCACGCCTTCGTCCGCCGCGATGACGAGCAGCACGAGGTCGATGCCGCTGGCACCGGCAAGCATATTTTTAACGAACCGCTCGTGGCCTGGCACATCGACAAAGCCAAATTGAATGCCTTCGTGTTCGAGCTCGGCAAACCCAAGATCGATCGTGATGCCGCGCTTTTTTTCCTCGGGCAGTCGATCTGTGTCTGTTCCGGTCAAGGCTCGTATCAAAGCCGTCTTGCCATGATCGATATGTCCGGAGGTGCCGACAATGATGGGCCGCAAATCGCTCATTTAGGTTCTATTCAGCAGGAACAAGCCGCATTATGCGGTCGTCGCCGATCGCGGGTTTGCCGCGACCGTCGCGGTTGGAAGTGGAAAAATAAATGAGGCCGTCCGGCCCTTCGGCCACCTCGCGAATGCGGCCGACCTTGCCCTCGAGCAGATTTTCCTGACCCAAAACTTCGCGTCCGCCAAGTGCTACCCGAATTATTCTGACGCCTCGCAGGCAGCCTATAAGCAGATTGCCTTTCAGATCGGGAAACACGTCGCCATTGTAAAAAGTTGCACTCGCAGGAGCGCAGGCAGGTGAATACTCCAGCAATGGCGAGACGAGGCCTGGCTTTTGTTCGCGGTGCGAGATCGTCGGCCAGCCGTAGTTTTTCCCACGTTCAACGATGTTCACTTCGTCGCCTCCACCGCCTTTGCCTTCAAACCCGCTCGGGCCGTGTTCGCTTTGAAACATCAAACCCGAACCACGCTGCCACGTTATACCTTGTGCATTTCGATGTCCGGTTGACCAGATTTCGGGGCGATAGCCTGCCTTTCCGACAAACGGATTATCCTTTGGAACCGTCCCATCGTCATTAAGCCGCAACGTCTTTCCCGCGAGCGAATTATTGTCCTGCGCCAATTTCATTTCGGTCGAATCGCCGGTCGTAATGTAGAGTTTCAGATCGGGACCGAAACGGGCGCGCATTCCCGCATGATTTGGCGCTCCCGGAACATTATCGATGATGATCTTTGGGTCGGTGAATTTGCCATCCGAATAAACATACCGAACGACCTTTACCCGTTTGCCGTCGGCGTTGTATGAATAGGCAAGATATACGAAATTATTTTTTGCGAAATTCGGATGTATGGAGATGTCCATCAAGCCGCTTTCGCCGGAAGGCTCAACATCCGGCACAACGAAAACCGGCTCCTTTTTTAAGGTTTTCCCGACGATCATCCGCACCCGCCCCGGCCTTTCGGTAACAAGCATTTCGCCGGTTGGCAGCCATGCGAAACCCCAAGGAACTTCAAGATCGTTGGCTATCGTCTCGACCCTAAAACGCACCGCTCCGTTTGAATCTGAAAATACCTGATTCGTGTCCAAAAGAACCGGGCTCGTCATCGCGCAGCTTGAGAATATTGCCGCCAACAATGCACAAATTGACCCGGAAATATTCATAATGCTATTTATCCGATTATACGTTTAAATTACACCTTTGCCACTGGCACCTTAAAGCGCGGCGCAACGATGCAGACGCATCGACTGAGGATCTCTCTCATTCGGATTCTGCTGCACCATATTTATTCATGCCATATTTCGGTTTTGTATCGTCGCGTTTGTCTATCTTTTTAGCTGCTTCGCACATAAAACTCCCTCTTCATTCAAAGTCAATTGCACTTAGCGGAAGATTGGCATTTAGCCGCGAAATTCAGTTGCTCTTCAATCGATGTGCCTTTGTCGCAGGCCATATCTTTAGTCTGCTTTTTGAAATAAATGCAAAAAATAACGCGCCGTTGGCTGTGCAAACGGCACGTTTTTTTTGTCGCCAAGAATGGTGCTGATAAAAGCGATCAATTATGCGCTTTTTGCCGCGCCTTTTTCTGGTCCTGACGTCCAGGCGTCGTTTTCGGCGTTGTAATCGCCACGCACGATGCGAAGTCGGTTTTCGACATGTTTTACACCGCGAACGTCTTCCGCTGTGTCCTCAGCCGTTCGTTTGTCGGAGCGGTTTTCAACTGTTCCGGTTAGAACGACCTCGCCGTCGTTTACCATAACCTCGATATTCGTCGCGTCCAGCGTCCACGAATCGGCCAACTCGTCGTTGACGTCTTCTCTAATGCGGTCATCCGAACGCGTATAATTTCGCGGTCCCTTACCGTGTTGGCTTTGAGCACGGCGTTCGTCATATTCACGTCGTCGTGCCGCTTCTTCATCACCAAACCAGGACGAGACTTCGTCGCCAGCTTTGTCTATCCAGCTTCGCTCGCCGACTTGATACCGGTCTTCGTTCCGATAGTGCACGCGGTCTCCCGCCAGGTTGTCGTCGTAGGGCGACGGCTGCAGATATGAGCCGGCATTGCCTGCGTTCGCGCGGTCGGGAAATCGACCTCGTTGGAAATCGCTGCGATCGCTTGGAGTGAGCGCCTGACGGTCCGAGCGTCCGGATGATGAGTATTCATCTTCAAATCCTCGACTTGAACCGACATATCGCCCCTCACGCTTACCATATCCAAAAAGGGAGCGTTCCCGATCCTCATCTTCACCTCGGCGATAACCCCAATCTTCGCGGCCTTCGTTATGGCCGTATTTTCTGTTTCTGTCACGTTTTGACATTCTAAATAACCTCCTTGTCCTTACATTTCGTTAACCGAAACCTGTCGCCAAATTTATTCGGCAGGCTTCTTTAATCCGTCAATCAACTGCACGACGGATGTCCGCAACCGCAGCCACCGGCATCTTCGCCTTGAGCGTTCTTGCAATGATCACTGCAAAAGTCGCCGACCGATGGCCGTGTGCACTTGCATCCGGGATGCTGGCATTTATCTTGTTGTTCTGAGTTTTCCATTTTATTTTCCTCCTTGTTAGTTGTATTTCCGAATTTTTCTGACAGTTTTATGGCTGTAGTTTTTTCTAGAGCATGCCGCTGCGCGCTTTTTTGGCTCGAGCGGCCCCAATGGCCGATTCTACATTCTTCTTTTCTTCAGGCGGCGGCAAAACGGCCGGCATTCCCAATGAATCGATCCAAAGCTCGCGGCAGAAACCTCTTGTGTGATAAAGATGATGATCTTCTTGAGGCTCCACTTCATCGTGGGCTTTTTTTAATGCCTTTGCGGCATCGCCCGTTTCTTTTTTGGCGACCTCGCCGATCAATTCCCAATTCAAATGGTCTTTGGTCTCGGCCAGCACAACACATTCGGCCGCGACAAGTTCAGCAGCGGTCGGATTACCGCTTTCCTTTGCCATCTGCATCGCCTTTACCAACGATCCGCCGATATGTTTAACAACCTTACGACCGGGCGTCGATTTTTTAGGGTCGAGCCCAAGCGTGCCGAATATTTCCTTGACGATCTCGACGTGCCGTTCAGTCTCTTCCAGATATTTTTTCCATTCCTCCTTAAGATCTTTATTGACGGCGCAATTGATGGCGTTCTTATAGATCTGCACACCGCCCATTTCTGTTTCGAGTGCTTGATACAACAACTCGTTTCTTTGTTCTGTTTTCATATTTTTTTTCTCCCCTGTTCGACCTTAGTTACCTTATTCTTAATGTTCGTGGTCGCTTTCGACCGGCAATCCGGCATCTATCCAACCCTGTTTTCCTTCGGTATAATCGCGAACGTTTTCGTAGCCTAAAGCCGCCAAATCACGGGCGGCGTTTTCCGAAGCATGTCACGTCGGGCTCGCGCAATAAACGACGATGTCCGCCGACTTGTCCGGCAAAAGTTTAGGCGCGAGTGCACCCACTTTATCGGGCGGTAAGTTTACCGCACCCGGCAAGTGTTCATGCCTGAAAGCCGCCGGAGCTAAAGTTTCCACAAGCATAAATTGATCGCCGCTATCGATTTTTGCTTTCAGTTCATCTCTCGAAATTTCTGCAACCATTATCTGTCCCCCATTTTTACGATTTCGATGCGGCGGAAAGCGCACCGATCTGTCTCAAAATGCCGAGCTCATCCGAACTTCCCCAGCGTTCGACCATCAAGCCGTTTTCGAAACGCATTATCTGCATTCCGCGTGCGTCGACATTACGGTTCGTCGCCGGCAGACCCATAAACTCACCTTTGTGCGTGCCTTTCATCGTGTATGCGATCGCCACGTTGTCATCGTCCGTCACGATATGCTCGACGTTCACCTCAAGATCGGGAAAAGCCGAGCGGAATTTCTCGAAAAAGCGAATAAAACCTTCAGGGCCTTGGCCTTGACCCGGTGCCGGATCGTTGTCTTTGATGCCGGCGGCCATCAAGCTATTGAGAACATCAAGTTCGCCGCTGTTAACGGCTTCGCCCATCCGTTTTTGTGCTTCTATATTTTCCTTTTTACTCATACTACTTCCTTCGAAACTCAGGGGGCTACCGATATATCCTCTCAGCATTATTGCCCTTCCATACCTTTTCGATCTCGTTAGCTTCGACAGCCGAATGCGGTTCAACTCCTAATACGAAACCGCCTTCTTTCAGTCCGCTCTCATAATGCTTGACCGTTTCCTCGGGAATGCCTAAGCCTACCAGAGCACCGATCAATCCACCGG
This sequence comes from Pyrinomonadaceae bacterium, assembly GCA_050748285.1. GTDB lineage: Bacteria > Acidobacteriota > Blastocatellia > Pyrinomonadales > Pyrinomonadaceae > OLB17. Next base: position 4,464 of record JBOGOW010000010.1, on the reverse strand, counting down.
CTGCTCCGCCAACTCCCGCTCCGGCCAGTGCCGCCGCTATCGGCCCGAGAATGACTAAATTCAGCCCTGGAATTACGACGGTTGTACCGATCGCGACGATCGCGGCGATAATCGCACCGGCAGTGCCGCCGATAGCTGCGCCGACGCCCGTCCCTTCAGCGGCTTTATTGCCGATCTCAGATGTCGTCGCCTTCCCGTAAAAGCTGTTTCGTGTTTCTTCCGACATCACGACGCTGATCTGGTCACGCGTGAAACCGCGATCCAGCAGGTCCTGAAATGCTGTCTCCGTCACGTCACGATCTGAAAAAAGTGCCGTCATCATATTGTTTTCGTTTGGTGTTATGCTTTCCATTTCTCCCCCTTTTAATCTAACTAAACTGCCAGTTTTGTTTAACAAGCGCGTCTGGCTTCAAATTTTTACGCGTCTTGTACTTACATCTATTCAGAATCCGTTTTAGTCTGGCCTACAAATGAACGCGTCCCGTACTCCAACTTTTATCTCGGTTCACCTTTTAAGATCTGCAAATTATTCGTTACGCCAAACGTGCCGGTAACTACGCGTGCCAAAATATTTGCAAGGTTCGAATCGGCCTTGTTGTTTACAAATCCCTCGAGTTGGATGCGCCCGCTCTTTACAATTATCCTGATTGACGGATTCGTGCCCAGGAAGTAGTAAAAGAGCGATCCGCCTTGCCCCGAAAGACGATTTAGCGTGCGCAAACGGATTCGATCATCGTTAGGGGAAAGTGGTAACACCTCGATATTATTAACCACCCTTTCGACGCCTTCGATATCTTTGACCGAACCCTCGGCATCGGATTTCGTGATCGGTCTAACGACAAATCCATTCAACGTAACGGTCGAACCGTTTGTCGTGTATCCAATCGCATCAAAAACGCCGTAATATGGCAACGACAATATTTCACTCCTAACCTTTCGTTCGATGCGCGATTCGCCGCCGTTCATCTGAACCTGAGCGGAAACGGTATTTCCCAAAACTCCAATTCCGACAGCTAGAGCGGCAACAAAGAATATTTTTCTTTTCATAAAAACTTTCTCCCTCCTAATTTTTCACATCGACATCTAACTACATCGGTCGATGGTCGATAATAGCGTCAGGACAATTGTCCCGACGCTATCTTTTAACTATTTACCGCTGGATGGCTGACCAGCCGTGCGGGCCTGATCCTGCCCGCCCTGAAACTGCATGCGAGCTTCTTCGGCTGTTTTGTTAAGAACGACTTTGTTGTCCTTAACTTCCTGTACCAAGTTCAGAGGAAATCTCTGATGTTGGTCGTCCGGTTCATTGCTGGTCTTGGTCAACTTAATTAGTTCATCTTCAACACGATCGATCATGCCGACCGGTTGACCGTCAGAACCCACAACCTGCATATGTTCTTTGATCTGATCTTTGTTCTGCATAATTATTTCTCCCTTTGTTCGTATTTATGTATTGCAAAATATGCGCGCTCGCGGCGCAGTAGAATTGACGTTCATAGCGGTCGCTATGTTTTCCGACTCCTGCAATTAGAGCCGTGGTCGTCAAACTTATTTCAATTCCGTCTAGGGGGAAGTTACCGTTGGGGACGCGACGGTTTGCTCGTGGGCTCGAACATGATCGACAGCTCCATTGACGCCTTCCTGCGCAGCACAATGTGAGCAGCAGAAAAATGTTTGTTTCGCTTCGATCCCGTGACCGATAATGCGGCAGCCGCAATGCGAACAAATTGGGGCAAGCTTCTGTATCGCGCATTCGAACGAATCGAAGACGTGCTTTTGGCCTGCAGCTACAACTTCAAAAGACAAATAATAGTCATTACCGCAAACTTCACACACAGCCATCGCGATTCCCCCATCCAAATTTTCGAATAAACCTAGTATAAAGGTTCAAACCGCTGTCGTTTGTTCGCTGCTTAACATACGATTAAAATTTTTTGCGTAGTCGAAAAGGATTGTTGTTGCCGAATATAGCGCCGAGTCTAAGCAATTAATTTAGACAAACGAGAATGTTGTTGTAACCTAAAGAAAGCAAGTTTTCGGAGGAGCCTGCGGGCTGAGAGGCGTTTGGGAAAAACGCGACTCCTGGAACCTGATGCGGATAATACCGACGAAGGGAGAAAAACGATGAAAAAAAAAGGGTCAGTGGTCAGTGGTCAGTGGTCAGACGATTTGCAGAAGCCCGCACGAAGTAAGGGCGAAAAAATCGACGCGGGCAGAAACGCGAGTGCCAAATTGCAGAAGCCCGCACGTGAGCAAAGGCGAAGCGATCAACCATTTGCCAAGAAAACACACGACATCGAAAAGTCAAGCGATCAGGTAATATTGCCGGCTTCGCGCAATATTTACATCGAAACGAACGGAAATACTACCAATCAAAACCAGTATAATTTGCGCGTTCCTTTTCGCGAGATCGCATTGTCGCCATCAAAGGAAATGGACGGCACCCTCGCCGAAAATCCGCCGGTTCGCGTTTACGACACAAGCGGTCCGTGGACCGACCCCGATGCAAAACATAAAGTGCACGATGGCCTTCCTGCACTACGTCGCGAGTGGATTGTCGGTCGCGGCGACGTAGAAGAATACAAAGGCCGCGAAGTTTTACCGCAAGACAACGGCTATCTGACCAAAGGCGCGGAAGAGATCGCTCGTGTCAATAGCCCGCACGTAACTAAGGGCTCGTTTGAGGAATTCCCCGGCCTACGCCGCTCGCCGCTCCGAGCAAAAAACGGCGCCTGCGTTACGCAGATGCACTATGCGCGAAAGGGCGTCATCACGCCTGAGATGGAATACATCGCGATCCGTGAGAATCTCGGTCGGAGCGCGGACACTCTTGTCCGCAAGTCTGAGCGAAGTGACAGAAGCTCTCTGAATCATCAGCATGCCGGTGAATCGTTCGGTGCTTCAATCCCTGAATTCGTAACGCCCGAATTCGTCCGCGACGAAGTCGCTCGCGGTCGCGCGATCATTCCGAACAATATCAATCACCCTGAAAGCGAACCGATGATAATAGGGCGGAATTTTCTGGTGAAGATCAATGCCAATATCGGAAATTCGGCGATAGCTTCTTCGATTGAAGAGGAAGTTGAAAAGATGCGTTGGGCGACGCTTTGGGGTGCGGATACGGTGATGGATTTGTCCACGGGCAAGAATATTCACGCAACAAGAGAATGGATTTTGCGGAATTCGCCCGTGCCGATCGGGACTGTGCCGATCTATCAGGCGCTCGAAAAAGTGAATGGAAAAGCCGAAGATTTGACCTGGGAAATTTACCGCGACACTTTGATTGAACAAGCCGAGCAAGGTGTTGATTATTTTACGATTCACGCGGGCGTTCGACTGCCGTATATTCCGATGACGGCGAAACGGACGACGGGGATCGTTTCACGCGGCGGTTCGATTATGGCGAAATGGTGTCTGGCTCATCACGAAGAGAGTTTTCTTTACACGAAGTTTAGAGAGATTTGCGAGATTATGCAGACGTATGACGTTTCGTTTTCTCTCGGCGACGGGTTGCGTCCGGGTTCGATTGCGGATGCGAATGATGAGGCACAATTTGCCGAATTGGACACGCTCGGCGAATTGACGAAAATCGCTTGGGAAATGGATTGTCAGACGATGATTGAAGGTCCCGGTCACGTCCCGATGCACTTGATAAAAGAGAATATGGACAAGCAGTTGGAAGTTTGCGACGAAGCACCTTTTTACACGCTTGGACCGCTTACAACCGACATCGCACCGGGTTATGACCACATCACAAGCGGCATCGGTGCGGCAATGATCGGCTGGTTCGGCTGTGCGATGCTCTGCTACGTTACGCCGAAAGAACACCTCGGTTTGCCGAACAAAAAAGACGTTAAAGAAGGCGTTATCACATACAAATTAGCGGCACACGCGGCTGATCTGGCAAAAGGTCATCCGGCGGCTCAATACCGCGACAACGCACTCTCAAAAGCACGTTTTGAATTCCGCTGGGAAGACCAATTCAATCTCGCCTTAGACCCCGAAGTTGCCAAAGAATACCACGACGAAACGCTCCCCGCCGAAGGAGCAAAACTCGCCCACTTCTGCTCAATGTGCGGACCGCATTTCTGTTCGATGAAAATCACGCAAGATGTTCGTGAATATGCTGCAAAAGAAGGCATGGAAGCTGAAAAGGCTTTGGCAGTTGGAATGGCTGAGAAGGCGAAGGAATTTACCGAAAGCGGAAGTGAGATTTATCAGGGGAATTTGCCTGATGGGACGAAGGAACATCATTAAAAATTGTTAAAGGTGAAAAAGTAAGTTGGATTTATTCAATCTACTTTTTCACCTTGTATTTAACACCTTCAACAAACATAAAAGATTAGTGCTTTCAGCCATCTTTGCCGTTTTTAATTTCAAACGAACATTTCGGCTGTTGCCCTTTTTGACAATGTTCCTCAACTTCTAAACCCGTAATTTCGGTCAATAAAGCCTCTGCCAGAG
>JBOGOW010000009.1:0-22005 GCA_050748285.1 Pyrinomonadaceae bacterium | reverse complement strand
CCCTAACCCACAATTGGGTCTTTGAAGATTTTAACAATTTCGTTTTGGCAGAGTGAAACCTTTGCCGATGGAGTAGAAATTCATCATAGGAGAAGTGTTATGTTAAAAAAACATCTCGTCGTCATTTTAGTCGCATCCTTGCTTAACTTATTTCTTTCTTCGGTCAGTTTTGCAGGTGGGACTGAAGAGAAAAAAAAGGTATTTGCCGAGAAAGTAAAGGTCGGCATTGCGAAACTCGGAACTGGGTCGAGTGCGAAAGTTGAAGTTAAGCTCTACGACAAAACAAAAATCAAGGGTTATGTATATAAAATTGCGGTAGATCATTTTGTGGTTATGGATGAAAAGTCGGGGGCGGGAATAGTCGTGCCGTATGCCTCCGTAAAACAGGTTAAGGGAAACAATCTCTCTAAGGGAGTGCGGATTGCTATCATCGTTGGCATTGCAATTGGCTTTTATATTTTGCTTGCGTTTTTGGTCGGTCGTGACGGGTGAGTCGGGTCGTTCGATAAACGAGGCCAGTTTTATAATGGTTTCGCAGCTGAACGGTAAGCTTACGACACCTTTATGGTTTCTACAGTAAGCTTTTTCACGCACCTGCGGATTAAATCATGCCGCAGGTGCATTTTTGAATAAAAAGGAGAATTATCATGTTCAAAAAACACCTCATTATAATGCTGATTGTAGGATTGCTAAATCTACTATTTGCTTCGGCAGCCGCGGCAGGCACGAACGATGCAAAAAGGAAAGCCGTAGCAGCAAAGGTAAAAGCAAGTATTACTAAACTCGGCACGGGCCCCAATGCAAAAGTTGAAGTCAAGCTCTACGACAAAACAAAAATAAAGGGTTACATAAGTCAAATCACCGACGATGGTTTTGTCGTTGTTGATTCAAATTCCAACCTCCAGACTGAAGTTCCCTATTCGAATGCTAAGCAGGTAAGAGGAAACAATCTCTCGACCGGTGTAAAAATACTAATTGGTGTTGGAATAATTATTGCTGCCGCAATCTTGATTGGCCTGTTCGTAGGTGACTAAACCGTAGAAATGGATTAGCCGGAATAGTTGGGTGGTGCACACGCAAATCAGAGTATAAATGTCAGAGAACCAGGTCGTCCAATAAACGAAGCCGGTTTTATAATGGTTTCGCAACTAACTGAACGGTAGGCTACAACTGACCGAGTAACTATCAGTCTGCATATGACCGTCGAAACGCGGCTCAACTGATCGCCGCGTCATTCAAACTGTTTTCGAAATTCGTTAAATGTTGCACGAAGTTCAGATATTTCGGTACGGAGCGATTCAACATTTTTTTCAAGCATCGTGATTCTTTCTGAGGCGGATGAGCCGGACGAAACGGTCGGCTGCGTGATATAAGAGATTTGTTCGACATCGACCGCACCGGACAATAAATGCGCGTAGCGCGCTTCTTTTTGGCCGGGCTGGCGTTCGAGTTTTGTGACAAGCGGTTCGTCGCGGCGGGCGAGGCCGTCGAGTGTTTCCTGTACCTCACCGAGATCGGAAAATTCATACAGCCTGTCCGAACGCCCGCGCAGTTCGCCGACCGTCTGCGGGCCGCGAAGCAGCAGCAATGCGATCACCGCGACCGCCGGATCTTCGAGCTCGAAAACGCCCGGCAGCATATGCTTGTATTTCACCGTCCGGCTGCCGCTGCCGTAAAAAAGATACACAAGATTCTTGTCGCGAAGCGTGTCGATGGCTGCAAGCAGCTCCGTTTCGCCTAGAGCCATTACGGGGTCGCGATTCGATTTCTGATTACACGCCGCCGTCAACGCATTCAGGGTTAACGGATAATATTCCGGCGTGGTCAATTGCTTTTCGATCAGGCTGCCAAGCACGCGGGCTTCGATTTCACTAAGAGTTATTGACATCTTTGTTTAGTTCGATCTTTGTGTTCTTTGTGAAAAACTCTGTGCCCTCCGTGTTAAGAACTAATTCTAAAACACAAAGTCCACTGAGGATTGCGCAAAGAACACAGAGAAGAAATTCCTTTTGTAGGATATTATATTTTTCCGATTCTTTTCATTGAACTAAAATAAGTCTCGTGGAAATTTTTGTTGCCAGAACTAAAGACGAGATCACTGAAGCATGTGAGAAGCTCAAAAGAGCCAAAGTTTTAGGCTGCGACACCGAAACATCCGGTCTCAACCCCAGATACGGAAAATTATTCTCGATACAATTTTCCGACGGCGAATTCAATGTGCTTGTACCTTTGAGCGAAGGCGTCGAAATGGGCGCATTCGCGGAAATTCTTTCAAACGATTCAATCTTAAAGATATTTCACAACGCGAAATTCGATATTGACTTTCTCGCCGCCGCAGGCCACTCGGTGCGAAACGTTTTCGACACGATGATCGCCGAAAAAGTTTTAACAAAAGGCGCAAACCAATCCGCCTCGCTCGCCGAAACGCTCTATCGCCACTTCGCCGTCGATCTCGACAAAGCCCCGCGTGCCAAATTTACACGCAAATGGGACGGCATCTGGACAGACGAGCTCGTCCAATACGCCCTCTCCGATGTCGTCCATCTGCCGCGATTGATGAAAGAACAAAACGAATGGCTCGCAAAGTTAGGGTTGACCGTTGAGTTTGAAACGCAGATGGCAAGGATCGTGTCCGTAGCCCGCACGTAAGTAAGGGCTCTCTCGTTGATTCAGAAACTGAGTGTGACCGAAAAGTCGATCATTGCATTCGCGATTCATACGGTCATATATCTTTGGTCGCAGAGCCCTTACTTACGTGCGGGCTACCGACACTCTCTTACCAACGATGATACGCCGGGTGGCCTTCGGTGACGGCGACGAATGTGCCGCGGCAGGTGTCGCAGACTTTGCCGCCAGCGATGAGTTCGGCTTCGACGGTTGCGCGGGTCTCGGTGGATTCGACAACTCTCGCCTTTAAAGTGATTGGGCCGTCGATCGGCGTCGGACGGAGTAGTTTTACTGCGAAATCAGCAGTAACGGTGCACGGCGTGTGGTCTTCGCCGCGTTTTTTCATCAGGTGATGAGCAGCAGCCCAATTAGAATGGCAATCGAGCAGCGCGCCGATAATCCCGCCGTTGAGCACACCGGGAAACGCCTGATGATGCGGTTCGGCATTAAACTCGGCGGTGTATTCATCGCCATCCGCAAAACTGCGTATCCGCAAACCTTTCTCATTCGCCGGCCCGCAGCCAAAACAAATGCCCTTGGGCGAATATCTTTCCTGTAACGAAACATCGTTTTCCATATTTTTTTCGTCCGAAATAACGAATAGCGTATAACGAAAAGCGAATAGTGAAAAAGCAAACTTTACGTTTTTCGCTTTACGTTATTCGCTATTCCGAAAAGATGCCGTAAAATGCCAAACAATATATGACCCCGACAAAACGAACTCTGCTCGACATGAACGGCTACCAATGGACCGTTATTTTTGCGGCGTGGCTTGGATGGGGTTTCGATGTATTCGACGGGCTGCTGTTCAATTACGTCGCGCCGAACGCGGTGCCGACGCTGCTTGGGCTGCAGTTTGGTTCACCGGAAGCAAAGGCCGCGACGCTGCAATGGACGGGCATTATGACCTCAGTGCTGCTGATCGGCTGGGCGGTCGGCGGCGTTCTGTTTGGGAAGGTCGCCGACCGCATCGGGCGCGTGAAAACATTGCTGTTGACAATGCTTTTGTATTCGCTTGGCACAGCAGCTTGCGCATTTGCGCCGAATATCTGGGTTTTGCTTTTGTGTCGAATAATTTCAAGTCTCGGCATTGGCGGTGAATGGGCAGCCGGTGCCTCGATGGTCGCAGAGGTCGTGCCCGAAAAACGCCGTGTCGAGGCCGGTGCGATTCTATACACCTCGGCGCCGATGGGACTCTTTCTCGCAACATTCGTTACGTTTCAAGTTACCGGCGTTTATTTCAACGACCCGGCAGTTTCGTGGCGATATGTTTTTCTTGCGGGTTTGATTCCCGCCGCCGTGGCGTTCGTGGTTCGGCTTTTTATCAAAGAACCTGAACGCTGGAAGAAGCTTGCAAAACACGAAACGGCGAAGATCAAGGAACTGTTTACGCCACAATATATTCGCATAACGCTGAGCGGTTTTGTGATGGCGGTAACGGCTTTAATAATGTGGTGGAGCTGCAATGCGTTTATTCCGGTCGTGGCGAAAGGGCTTGCGATGCGCGAAACATTGATCCTGGGACTCGATACTGCGTCGGCAGAATTGATGGGACAGCAATGGGTGCGAACGGCTACGAACAGCTTCAATCTCGGCGGGCTAATCGGAACTCTTCTCACGATTCCGGCGGCAAAGCTGCTCGGTCGAAAAAAGATGTTTTTTATCTATTATCTCGCCGCGGCCGCTTCGATAATGGCGGCATTCGGCCTCGATCTCGACCCGCACACGCGGCTTTATTTTTACTTCCCGATCGGCCTGACCGTGTTCGGCGTATTCGGCAGCTTTACATATTATTTGCCCGAGCTTTTCCCGACGCGGCTTCGTGCGACCGGCGCGGGATTTACATACAACATCGGCCGCGTCATCGCCGCCGCCGGACCGTTTCTGGTCGGCAGCATCGCGGCCGGCGGCGTGAACGCGCTCGACAGCGCGATCGGCGTTCTATTCTGGGTCGGATTCGTCCCCGTCATCGGCATTTTACTTTTGCCGTTCGTGATCGAGACAAAGGGACGCGTTCTGCAAGATTAAGAGTAGTTGGAACTAGATCTTTGAGACTGGAACTTTTTCGAGTGTCCGTGTGGTGTGATCGGTAACGCTTGCCGGATTTTCCGAAGCCTCGCCAAGTTGCGCCGTATTCAAAGCCGGACGCAAATATGCAGACTCGCTCGTGTCAATCTCGTCTCGCGTCATTGCCTTTTTCACGGATTCCGAACCCGACCGCAAAAGCATAAAACAAAGGCCGAAGAGAGCTGAAAAATAAAAGAAAGTGATCGGCACGATCGCGGACGGCGAAATTCCGGCTTTAGTCATTACCAAAATGACAAAAATATAGCAAACAAAACCGGCGCCGCCCGTCGTCGCGGCGATCTCGGGCGAGCTGTATGTTCCGTGGCGCTGTTCTTCAGCGACCCGCCGCCCGCAGCGGCTGCAATAATTTAATCCCGATTGGATCTGCGAACCGCAGCCGGAACAATACATATCGGTTTAGTGTTTGACCGGCCCGATCTTTTCCTCGAGCCAGTTTGTAAGATCTTCTACCGTTTCGATGTGAACCGGTTTCCCTTTCCACGCTTTGATCGCAAAAACGATCAGCATGATAGTTGTAACAAGCTGAAAAATGAAATTGCCGATGTTGGCAAGATCCGCTGCGTTTCCGACAACGCCGAGTATGGTCGTTACGATCAAAATGCCGACATGTGCGGCAAGGCCCTGTGCCGCATGAAACCGCACCTTGGTTTCAGATTTCGGCAAGATCAAAAGCAGAATCAACCCGGCGATCAGGCCGATCGAAAATGGCAGATACGGCAGACCTATCAACCATTTTTCGGGCAGGCCGGTTTTCGCCACTTTTCGTTCACTTGCGTTGGAGAATTCGGCAAAATTCGCCGGCTGATAAACCACCGGCGTTTGGCCGCCCTGGAATGCGTATGAATTCAAATGCGCGCCCTCGAAACGTCGCGTTTCGTCTTCGGTAATGCTCGGCGGAACGGTCGGAAATTCGGCGGTGCGATACGGCGAACGCTGCGGCGCGGTATATTCGCCCGTCGGCACATTCGTTGTCGAAGCCGCCTTTGCCTTTTCCGGAAATTCCGGGTCGAGCGGATTAGTATCGAATTTTTTTGGCATCGTCAAACCATTTTACGACATCCGCTCCCGATATGTTCAATAAATCCCGACTGGAGAAGTCAACGTCTTGCTCGCCCCTGCGTTTTGCACGTTTCATGAGCAGTTTCGAGCGCGTTTCAGCGACTCGTTGATTCTCATTCGCGGAAATTTGCATCGATTCGCGGGCAAAATATGCCATTGCTTTGCGCACTCGTCTGCGGAAATGAACGCGGGCGACGAAATGCGGACAAGGGGTGTCCGCGCTCCGTCTCGTCTTGCAACTTCGCGCGAATTGGTTCAAAATTCGCAAATCACTTGTGTCGCGCGCGACACGCTTCAAAAATCAGGCCGAGAGAAAAGGAAAACGTATGAGCACATCGCTATTTCGCCGTAAATCCATCGCACAGATACAGGCCGACGCCGCGGCTGGTTTCGCCGATGCCGAAGAATCGGGCACCGGGCTGAGACGCAGCCTGGGCACATTCGACCTGACGATGCTCGGCATCGCGGCGATCATCGGCGCGGGCATTTTTGCGCTCGTCGGCGAAGCGTCCTTTCGCGGCGGGCCGGGCGTCATATTTTTATTCATATTTGCGGCTATCGCGTGCGGCTTTTCGGCGCTCTGCTACGCGGAATTCGCGTCGAAAATTCCGATCGCCGGTTCGGCATATACCTATGCGTACGCCAGCTTTGGCGAGCTAATCGCGTGGATAATCGGCTGGGATCTGCTGGTCGAATACGCGATCGGCAACATCGCCGTCGCGATCTCATGGAGCGATTATTTTTCGCGCCTGCTCAAGACGAACGGCATAAATATTCCGGCATATTTCACGACCGATTATCTAAGCGCTTCACGCGGATTTACGGAAAATCACGAAGCGGTCGAGGCCGTGCTTGCGCAGGGGCAAACGCTTGAAGCACTTGGAAAAATGAGCGTCGATCAGCTCGGAACCATCGCCAGCGGCCTGACGCCCGGCGCTATCGAATCATTCGCCGCGTGGACTTCGGCGCCGATCGTCGGCGGAATGCGCGTGATTCTCGATCTTCCGGCTTTAGGAATTGTCGTTTTGATAACCGCCTTGGTTTATGTCGGAATTCGTGAATCAAAAACCGCCTCGAACATAATGGTCGGCCTGAAGCTGGCGATAATTTTCCTTGTTATAATCGTCGGCGCATTTTTCATTAACACTGACAATTGGACTCCATTTTTACCAAACGGTTTCGGCGGCGTGATGACAGGCGTCGCGGCTGTCTTTTTCGCATACATAGGTTTCGACGCCCTTTCGACCACCGCCGAAGAATGCAAAGACCCTTACAAAACACTGCCGCGCGGGATGATCTATTCGCTGATAATCTGCACCGTGCTTTATATCACCATCGCACTGGTGCTGACAGGCATGGTCAAATACACAAGCTTTGAAGGCGTCGGCGACCCGCTTGCATTTGTCTTCGGGCCGCAGGGCGTAAATATTCCGTGGATCGCGGGGATCGTCGCCGTCGGCGCAATCGTCGCGATCGCGACTGTGCTGCTCGTATTCCAGCTCGGCCAGCCGCGTCTCTGGATGGCGATGAGCCGCGACGGCCTTTTGCCAAAGGTATTTTCGTCGATCCACCCGAAATTCCGGACGCCGTGGTTCTCTACTATCCTGACCGGATTGATGGTCGCAATACCCGCACTGTTTATGAATCTATCCGAGGTAACCGATTTGGCTGTGATCGGTACGCTGTTTGCCTTTACCATCGTGTGCGCAGGTGTGCTCGTAAAAGACAAAGAATTCGCCGGGCAAAAACGCTATGTGCCGTATATTAACGGGCGATATGTCGTCCCGATAATTTTCATTCTAATTGTCGGCGGTCTCTTTTATCTGAACGGCGAGGCGGTCAGAAACTTTTTCACGGATTACACTTCGACCGAAGAAGCCGCTTTTTATCACAAGTTCCCATACTTTGTGTTTATCCTTTTCTCACTCGCAATGGTCGGGCTTAGCGTTGTGAAACGACTTTCGCTTATTCCCGTGCTCGGCGTGATGTGCTGTACATATTTGATGACCGAACTCGGCATTACCAACTGGATAAGGTTCGGCATCTGGCTGCTTGTCGGCTTTGTCGTGTATTTCTTTTACAGCTATAAGCACAGCAAGCTGAACTCCGTAGTATCGGTCGAGTCTGCTTGAACCCGTGTTCGTCTGCGGCCTTGCTTTGCGGTAATCCGGGAACTGCGGTTCAATAAATTGATGAAAGAAATTGTGGTTACCGGCGGTGCGGGGTTTATCGGCTCGGCGTTTGTTCGGCAAATACTCGACATTGAAACTGATGCTTCTATTGTTAATATTGATGCGCTTACGTATGCCGGAAATCTCGAAAATCTTTCAGGCATCGACGAAAGCCGACACGCGTTCGTAAAAGCTGACATTTGCGATCGCGACGCCGTTATGGCGGCCGTGCCGAAAAATTGCGATGCTATTTTTAACTTCGCCGCAGAATCTCATGTTGACCGGAGCATCAGTTCGGCGGATGAATTTCTGCGAACAAACGTCATCGGCACACAAGTTTTGCTCGATGTTGCGAGAGCGAAAAATGTCCGGCGTTTTGTGCAGGTTTCGACCGACGAGGTGATGGGCAGCTTACCCGAAGATTCAGACGAATATTTCACGGAAAGCTCGCCGCTGCAACCTAATTCGCCTTACGCCGCATCAAAGGCCGCGGCCGAATTCGTCGTCCGTGCGGCACGCGAAACGCACGGTGTTGACGCCGTTATCACACGCTGCGGCAACAATTACGGACCGCGGCAATTCCCCGAAAAACTCATTCCGCTGATGATCGCGAACGCAATGCGCGACGAGCCGCTGCCGGTTTACGGCGATGGAAAAAATGTGCGAGATTGGATCTATGTTGACGATCACGCCCGTGCCGTGTGGCTTGCCTATGAACGCGGAAATTTAGGTTCGGTTTACAATATCGGTGCGCGAAACGAACTTCAGAATATCGACGTCGTGCGTTCGCTTCTGGACGCTCTCGGCAAACCGCACAGCCTGATAAAATTTATCGATGACCGCCTTGGACATGACCGCCGATATGCCATCGACCCGACAAAGTCTGAAACCGAACTCGGCTGGTCGCCGCAAACCTCGTGGGAGATCGGGCTAAAGAAAACGATCGATTGGTATCTCGAAAATCAAGATTGGGTCGAGCATATCCGCAGCGGTGAGTATCAGGAATACTACAGAGAATTGTATCAAGATCGAATCCAAAATGCGGATCAAGAGCATTAGCGCGCTTGGTCAGTTTGCGTTCAAGTCTTAGCGAAAGCCGGGCTTAAACCGGAACTCCAAATACATGAAAATATTGATTACAGGTGCAAACGGAATGTTGGCACGTGCCGCGGTCGCCCACTGCCGCGCGATAGGCGACGAAGTAATTGCGCTTGCAAGAGAGGAGCTTGATATAGCGGATCGCGATGCCGTATTCGCCGCGTTTGAAAACGAGCGCCCTGAGACCGTTTTGAACTGCGCGGCTTTTACGGACGTTGACGGAGCAGAGTCAAATGTCGAGAAATGCTTTTCCGCGAACGCCATTGGACCGGAAAACCTGGCTTTGGCGGCGAAAGAATTTAATTCCATTCTACTCACGATCTCGACCGACTATGTTTTCGACGGTTCAAAGGATGGATTTTATACCGAGAATGACAAGCCAAATCCGCTGAGCGTTTACTCGAGGTCAAAGTTCGACGGCGAAAAACTCGCGGCAGCGGCGAACCCGATGTCGATCATCATTCGTTCAGGTTGGATCTATGGCGAACACGGAACGAATTTCCTGAGCGTGATGAAAAGGCTGTTGGCGGACGGAAAACATATCAAGGCGATTACAGATTCATGCGGAACGCCGACGTTCGCCGCTGATCTCGCCGCACGGATGCGTGAGCTGGCCGCCGCAAAAGCCAGTGGCATATTTCACGCTACAAACAGAGGGCCTGGAGCGAGTTACTTCAAATTCGCAAGCACGGTTGCCGAGATCGCGGGTCTCGACGCAAACCTGATCGAACCGATTTCAAAGGAGAGTCTCAACCGCCCCGCCGCACGACCCACAAACTCGCGTCTTGCCTGCGCTCGAGGCGAAAAACTTGGCCTTGCGACAATGCGCGATTGGAAGGATGCTCTTTCTGCGTTCCTTGTGGGAAAATAAAAAGAGCGACCAAAAGCCGCCCTTTCATTCACATCCTTTTCACAACCTAGATCTCAAGATCGTGATTGGAGGGTTCATTAGTTTTCATTACCGGCGTCGAGCCGTCTTCAGGTCGTTGGCGATAATAATCATAGTAGCCCGTGCCGTAATATTCGTATTCCATCGAGCCGGACTTGATCCCGTTCAGCACCACGCCGTAAATGCGGGCACCTAATGTTGCAAGACGCGTCTTGAACCTGCGCATAAGATGCACCGAGCTCTTATTCGCCATTGCGACAAGGACGACGCCATCGACAAGCGTTGCGAGGATCGCGGCATCGGTAAACGAGATCGCAGGCGGTGAGTCGATGATGACATGTTTGTATTTGCCGCGAAGGAATTGAAGCAAATTCTTCATCTCGTTCGAGCTTAGGAGCTCGGCCGGGTTCGGCGGTATCGGGCCGCTTGTGATCACCTTTAGACGCGGCAGATTTGGCACCGGTTTCACAAGATTTTCGGTGTTGCGATCACCCGAAAGATAATTGGTCAGTCCCTGCGTGTTATCAAGTGCGAAATAATTATGAACACGCGGGCGACGAAGATCGCAATCGACGATAACGACCTCTGCATCCGATTGCGCCAACGTGATCGCCGTATTGATCGCCGTCGTCGTTTTACCTTCCGATGGCTGCGACGAGGTAACGAGTATCGTTTGCGGAGGCTTGCCGGCGGACGAAAATAATAGCGACGTTCGAAGATGACGATACGCTTCGGCCATCGGCGAATTGCGTTCATCAAGCGTTATCAGCGCCGCAGCGGGCATTGATCCGTTTCCATTTGCTGTGAGAAGACGTTTGCGATCCGCAATTCCATGATGCGGGATAAGTGCCAGAGTCGGCAGGCCAAGATGTCGCCCGATGTCCTCGGATGTTCGAACCGAATCATCGAGATAGTCCAGCAGAAAAGCTAACCCGACGCCGGCAGCAAACGAAAACAGGAATGCGACGAAAATATTCCGGCCGCGCGCCGGACCGAAAGGCTCCGTCGGAACAACCGCATTCGCGGAGATCTTGATGTTGTCCGGGCTTCCGCTTGCCACGGATAATTCCTGCTCCTTTTGTCGCTGCGTATATGTATCGAGAAGAAGGCGGCTTGTATCTATCTCACGCTTTAGCGTGGTCATCTTGGTCTGCGCCACGCCCTGTACATTTGCACGAGCCGCTTCCTGATCGTAAGCGGCCTGCGATTGCGACTCTTGTTTTCGAGCCGCATCAAGCTGCGATTTCAGCGAAACAAGGGCGCCCGCAACCGCATCTTTCTCGATCTTTTTCTGATCCTTCTCGATTATTTCGGAAACTTCCGTTTCAGTTTTTTCTTTAGTTTTTCGCAGCGACTCGATCTTTTGTTCCTTTTGCTTTACGGGGTCGTATTCTGGCTTATATTTAACCAGCAACTCGGCCTTTTCGGCCTCGATCTGCTGTATTTGTTTTTCGATATCGCGGATCTGATCCTGCAGCTTTGCCTTGCGTTCCGTATTCAAACGGATCGTGTCCTGAAAGATCTTGTTGTCGTAAAGATCGGGAAGGTTCATCCCTTCGCCGCGGCTATTTGCCGAGACTGCCGCATTGTAGCGTGCCTCCAATTGCCGACGCGAATCCATTGCCTTTAGAAAAGTATCGCTCAATGATCCCAATCGCGATGCCGCAAGGTCCTGACCTTTCTCTTGAAGCGGCAGATTATTCGACCGCATCTCGGACATCATCTGTGCCTCTTGCTCGGCGATGGTGCCCTTCAATTCTTCGATCGACCGCCCGAGGTCGTCGATCGCCTGCCGCTCGCCCTGCATTTCCCTGCCTGCACTTTCATCGCGAAATATCACCGCTAGCTTGTCCGCCACTTGCGCAGCCAATGCAGGAATTTCACTTTCTATGCTTATATTTACAAGATTTGTTCGCTCACGCTGCTCTACGCGAAGCGTGCCGCTAAGCTTGCCAACGTATTCGTTTACCCGCGATTCTTCTTCCGGCGTTAGCACGATGCTGGACGTTGAGCCTGTCGGTTGATCGTTTGCGGTTAAAACCGGCAACGCGTCCTGATCTGCAGCCGGTGATTTCGAACGTGAGAAGATCGACTTGAGTCCTGCAAACAATCCCTTGCTTTGATTGCCAAAAAGATCCTTTTCCTTATACAGCCCTGACAAAATAACCACCTTTCGCATCAGTTCTGGACTTCGAAGCAGTTCGAGCTGTGTATTGTTATAATTAATGTCGTTGCCGAAATTGATATTTATCGAATCCTTTGATGTGACTTTGGGTTTACGTGGCTCGATCAACATTTCGGTTGTCGCCAGATATTGTAACGGCTGCCGATACATATAGAACGCGGCGGCGGCGGTAACAAGTATCGTCAATGCAAGAATCAGAGGAAGCCGTTTATAGACGATGTTGAAATAATGCTGAAGCGTGCGCCGCCCTTCGATTACGTCTTCACCGTATGCGTTTGTGTAACCGCCCGTGTATTCGTGTGTTGCCTTTCGGATCTCAGCGTTTCGGGGCAAGGCTGTTAATCGCTGTTCTTGTTCCATACTACGACTGCCAATTTGGGAAACTATATTTCCCAAATATTTACGTGCAAACCTGATTTATACCATATTCGACGGCCAATTACATCGAAAATTCCGATTAGCGGAAAGCAAAGCAACCTATTCGACCGGTTTTGTTCCGGTCTAAAGCCGGATGTTATACTGTCGAATTACACTATTCATTGGAATATTGTAAGAAATAAGCTTATATGACCGCGCTTTCCGCAAACTACCCGGTAACAGGTACCAATTTCGAACTCGGACTAAACGGCTTTAAATATTCCGACCTTTTTGACGCCTATAAACTCAAGGAGATCGCCGATGTCTTTTACGACGAGGTTGCAGCGAAAGAGCCGGTGCTTGGCGACGTACTGCGAAAATACATCGCATCGCACGGTAACAGATATGAGAAACGGGTCGAATCGAAAATTTTGACCGATGCGGCGCCGTTTCTTTCCGATTTTATCGCACGGATGTTTAAGATCACCGGCGAGCGGGCCGATCTTGAGCGTACGATCCTCGAACAAAACCCGGTTTGGAAATACAAATTCTTTGTTCAGCGAACGGCGATAAAAAAATACAAATCGCTGGAAGACCTTTCGACGATAAACGAAATCGAACTCGACGAAGCGGTCCGCGAACTTAGAACCAAAGGATTTGACGATACGCTTGTCTTCGATGAAGAACTCGCGGTCGCGACGATCGCGACGCGGCTTGTCGATGCAGAAGAAGCATTGACAAAAGCCGAAGACATTTCACACGAAGTGAACAAAACCGTCAAACTCGTGGCATCGTCATACGAGAAATTGAAGGATCGGCCATTTGGCCGTTTGTTTGAAAAGGCAGTTATCGATCTGCCCGAAACCGGCGATCTGCTTCAGATAAAGGCCGCTTTGCAGATCGTCGAACAATGGTCCGCACTGCATTTTTTCAAAAAAGATAAACGTTGGGCGGCATTCAAAACGCCGCACGCGCTTGATTATCAAAATCTCGTTCATCTGATCCATCCGGAGCCGGCATTGCCGAATTTAATGCGCGGCCGCAATGATGAGATGCGGCAACGCGATGGGTTTAAACTGACAGACGACCGTGGCACGATGCGCGAAGCGTTGTATGAAATCGACTATTGCCTGATCTGTCACGAACGGGAAAAAGATTCGTGTTCGACCGGATTGCGCGAAAAAGACGGCACGCCGAAACGCAATCCGCTCGGCATAAAAACTGAAGGCTGCCCGCTGGACGAGAAAATTTCTGAAATGCACCTGCTAAAAAAGCAGGGCGACCCGATCGCTTCGCTTGCGCTTGTAATAATTGACAATCCGATGTGCGCCGGAACCGGCCACCGCATCTGCAACGACTGCATGAAAGGCTGCATTTTCCAAAAACAGGAACCGGTCAACATACCGCTTGCAGAAACGGCGACGCTGACCGACGTTTTGAATCTGCCTTACGGCTTTGAGATCTACAGCCTGCTCACCCGCTGGAATCCGCTAAATGCTCAGCGGCCTTATGCGCTTCCCTATAACGGCAAAAATATTATGGTCGTCGGTCTCGGGCCGGCGGGATACACACTCGCTCATTACCTATTAAACGAAGGCTTCGGCGTCGTCGGCGTTGACGGATTGAAGATTGAGTCTTTACCCTCTGAATGGATAGGGCGAAGTGAAAAAGCTGACAGCTCGCATCTCGCAGCTGACGGCTGTTCTTCAAATCTTTCATGTCCTAAACCGATCAAGAATATCTCTGAGATCACCGAAGAACTCGACGAGCGAATTTTGTCCGGCTTTGGCGGCGTTTCGGAATACGGCATCACCGTACGATGGGATAAGAATTTCCTGACGATGGTTCAGCTTATGCTCTCGCGGCGCAAGCGTTTCCGCGCATACGGCGGTGTTCGTTTTGGAGGAACATTGACAATCGAAGACGCGTGGGATTTTGGATTCGACCACATCGCCATTGCGACCGGCGCCGGCCGCCCGACGATCGTCCCGATGAAGAACAATCTCATCCGCGGCATTCGCCAGGCGTCGGATTTTCTGATGGCGTTGCAGCTGACCGGCGCGTTCAAAAAAGACACGCTATCGAATTTGCAGGTGCGTCTTCCAGCCGTTGTGATAGGCGGCGGTTTGACCGGCATCGACACCGCGACCGAAATTTTCGCTTACTACCCTGTTCAGGTCGAAAAGATGCTGCAAAAGTACGAAGATGTGGTTGCCGAGTTTAGTGAGACACATGTGTTGAAGGCCTTCGATCCGGAAGAGCTTATGGTGATCCGCGAATTTCTTGAACACGGACGTGCGATCCGTGCCGAACGCGCACGTGCCGAGGCCGCGGGTGAACAGCCGAATTTCGTCCCGCTCGTCCAAAGCTGGGGCGGCGTTTCGCTTGTTTACCGCAAACGCATTCAGGATTCGCCGGCGTATCGCCTCAATCACGAAGAGGTGCAAAAAGCTCTCGAAGAAGGCATCAATTTTATCGAGTGCATGAACCCCGCTGAAGCGGTTCCGGACGAATTCAATGCGGTCAAAGCGATCATTTTCGAACGATTGAACTACATTGACGAAACCGGCAAATTCGAAAACACGGGCGAGATGCACGAGTTTCCGGCACGCACTGTCTGCGTCGCCGCCGGAACATCACCTAACGTGATTTACGAAAAGGAAAAGCCGGGAACATTCCAAATGGACGAGTGGCGGCAATTCTTTCAACCGTATAGACTCACAAAGAACGGAGACGGAAAATTCCATGCGGTTCCCGCAGAAAAAGACGAAGCCGGATTTTTCACATCATACGAAAACGAAGGCAAGTTCATTTCATACTACGGCGACAATCATCCGCACTATGCCGGAAATGTTGTAAAGGCAATGGCCTCGGCAAAGCACGGCTATCCGTATGTCGTCGCGCTTTTCGCAGACGAATTCGTAGCGCCGGCTTCCAGCCGGCTGTCGAGAGGGCATCTTGCCCTCGACTTGTCCGACGACTCGTCGGCTGGAAGCCGACAAGACAGCCGCCAGGATGGCGGCGCTACGTTCGACTCGCTTATTAAAACCCTCGATGAAGAGCTTCGTGCGTATGTCGTCCGCGTCGAGCGCCTAACGCCGACGATCGTCGATGTTGTCATCAAAGCGCCTTTACAGGCGCGCAAGTTTGAGCCGGGACAATTTTATCGCCTGCAGAATTTCGAAACATCGGCGCCGGTCGTCGATGGAACGCGGCTGTTGATGGAAGGCCTCGCGCTTACCGGAGCTTGGGTGGATGAAGAAAAAGGCTTGCTCTCGATGATCGTTTTGGAAATGGGAACTTCATCGCGGCTTTGCTCTCTGCTCAAGGAAGGCGAGGAAGTTCTAGTTATGGGTCCGACCGGGACGCCGACTGAAATTCCGCAAAACGAAACTGTATTGCTCGCCGGCGGTGGTCTCGGCAACGCGGTGCTTTTCTCTATCGCACGCGCTCTTCGGGCAAACGAGAACAACGTCATTTACTTTGCCGGTTACAAAAACGGCGATGACCTTTTCAAACGCGAAGAGATCGAGAACGCAACCGATCAGGTCGTCTGGGCGACGGATTGGGGCACCGAGATCTTGCCGCAGCGTCCGCAGGACGCGCAGTTTCGCGGCAACATCGTCCAAGCGATGATCGCCTATGCCGAAGGAAAACTCGGCCAGCAAACCGTCGATCTCGCAAATGTTGACCGCATCATCGCGATAGGCTCCGACCGCATGATGAACGGCGTCCGTGAAGCGCGGCACACGACGCTTAAACCATTTCTCAAACCCGACCATGTCGCCATCGGTTCGATCAACAGCCCGATGCAGTGCATGATGAAAGAGGTCTGCGCCCAATGTCTCCAGCGCCACGTAAACCCGCACACCGGCGAAGAATTCTTCGTCTTCTCATGCTTTAACCAGGATCAGCACCTCGACTTCGTAGATTTCAAAAACCTAAACGACCGCCTCCGCGCCAACAGCATCCAGGAAAAACTGACAAATCTGTGGCTCGACAGGGTATTTGGTCAAGAAGAATTCAAAGTCAAGTATCAACAGATCGGCTAGTGAGACATCAAGACATCATTTTTTAGATGTCTTGATGTTGTTATATTTGCAAAATCGAGTTATTATTAAGTTGTTATGAGAACGACACTGACAATTGACGATGACGTGGCATTTGGCCTACGAAAAGTCCAGGAAAGTAATCGAGACAGGTCATTCAAAGAGATAGTTAACGAGACACTGCGAACAGGCCTGACAGCTAATTTCGAAAAAAAGACAAAGCGAAAGCCTTTCGTCGTAACACCTTTCGATCTCGGGCTGAGAGAAGGTCTGAGCTACGATAATATTGAGGAACTCCTTGATATTGTCGAGGGGCCTAACCGAAGATGATTTTCCCTGACGTAAACATGCTACTGTATGCCTACGACCGTAGCAGCAACAGTCATCTTGAAGCAAGGGAATGGCTGGAGAGAACGCTTTCCGAGAGCGAGGTCTTATTTTCGTGGCACACCATTACAGGATTCCTTCGTATCTTGACGCATCCGAGCATCCTGACGAATCCGGCGCCATTATCCGAAGCCGTTCATGTTGTTAGCGAATGGCTCGATCGTGAGAATACTCACGTGGTCTCTTTCGAGAAACGAAATTGGCCGCTTTTCGCAAAAATGTTGACCGAAGGGCAGGCAAGCGGAAACCTCGTAATGGATGCCCATGTTGCGGCAATGGCCGCATCATGCGGAGCAACAGTCGCCAGCACCGACCGAGATTTTTTGCGCTTTCCGGGCATTCAATTCATAAATCCAATCTCCGGGAATTAGCGAGTGAGATAATTTGTCACCGACCAGCCGCCGTCTTTCTCCAGCATCGAACTCACAAGTTCGACAACCGATTCGCGATTTTCGAAATCGCTTTGATAACCAAGAATTGCGACAGGGGCGTTTGTTTTGCCCGGCAGTAATTTGATCAATGACGAGGCGATCAATTTCCGAGACTTCGGTTTTCCCAACGCTTTATTGGCCGCATCACAATAATCGATCCACAACTTTTCTTCAACACCGCTTTGCGAAAGCGATGACAGGGCGGCATAGCTTTCACGACATTTCGCGGCATCCCAAAGTTTTAGCCATGCTGCAACTGTTTGTTTTCCTTGCTCGACCGTCCCTTCGAGACCGGAGCCTGCGGAACCATTCTTCGGAACAAAATTGATCGACTTAACAATGTCTTCAAACAACAAGTGGTCTTCTTTTTTATATTGAACCTTTGAGATATGCAAATCGATCCAATAACCCTGCCCGACGTATTCCGCATACATGTCCAGCATCTTTAGCGGCTTACCCTGAACCTCGGGTCGAAAGAATTCGAAATAACTGAAATCCTTAATTTTCGATTTCTTCAAATCCTGAAATTTACCCCAAGCGGGATTTCCGAGATTGAGGACAAAATCGCGGCATTCCCCTCCTGTATAACACTTATCCACAGGCTCGATGAAAATTGAAACATTCAGACCACTTGATTCGCTCTTCATCAAAAAATAACCCGACTTTCTGTCAGGCTTCGCCTGGACGTCATTTATATCCAAATCTTTGCCGAGAATGCTGATCATCCACGGAGCTCCGACCGTCGTAATGTCCACACGATCTATGATCTTGGTTTGAGCAATGCCAAAGCTGCTGAGTAAAAAAAGGATTGTAAGTAAATGACTAACGCGCTGAATTTTCATAAATTGATAAGCATGGAGGACTCGAAAGAAATTTGACCTCAACATTAGATCACGAATTGACCCATTGGTGAAGTAACAAGCCGCTTATCCGGCTTTGGTCGGGAAAGTTCGCAGATCGACACCCAACGACCGGAGTAATTTTAGAACAGTATCATACCGAGGCTTTGCTCCCGGTGATAGAGCTTTGTAAAGGCTTTCGCGTCCGAGACCGGAATCTTTGGCGAGCTTACTCATCCCACGGGCTTTTGCTACATCTGAGATTGCCGCAAGAAAGACATCGGGGTTTTCGTCTTCCAGGGACGCATTTAGGTACTCGGCAATTACTTCTTCATTATCTAGGTAATCAGCGGCATCGAACGGTTTGATTCCTTTCATAATTCAATCTTCCAATTCTCGTAATATTTGTTTCGCGATTTTGATATCGCGCTTTTGTGATGACTTGTCTCCGCCACAAAGCAACACATAAACAACTTTTCCTTTGCGGCAGAAATACAATCTATATCCCGGACCGACGTGTATCCGCATCTCGG
The DNA here is from genome assembly GCA_050748285.1 of Pyrinomonadaceae bacterium. Lineage (GTDB taxonomy): Bacteria > Acidobacteriota > Blastocatellia > Pyrinomonadales > Pyrinomonadaceae > OLB17. Next base: position 3,252 of record JBOGOW010000009.1, on the reverse strand, counting down.
AAACGCCATCGCCAATCGGTTCACAATCGCCAAAATTTCCACCATCGGCCGAACGGATTCTTGCAAGGATGCGGGCTTTGCCTTTCTGATCCCTCAGCTTCGCTAACCATTCGTCGAATTCCGGTGTGCGAAGAAATGCAAACATAATTGAGTGTATCCGAATGGATACGATTTCGCAAGAACTTTCTGATAATCTTAGATCGAAATGTTTGTCTCAACTCTGCCAACCACTTCCTCGCGCCTATTACTAATCGGCATTGGCGACAGATCGGGCAAATCATCGGAAGACAAAATTCCAAGCTGCCGCAGTATTTCGACCGCGACCACGGGCCGGGCGCGTTTGTCGTCGCCGTCTTCTATTTTTAAGGTGATGCCGAGACCGGTTGGGTGTTTTTCGCTTGGCAGGACGCCGCAGAGCCATACGCCGTCGGCACCGACTTTCGAAATGATTTTGCCTTTAGCCTCCTGCATAAGCATCGTGTCTAGGCGTTCGCTTCCGCCGATTAGTTCAGGGAATTTCACCATCGCCGAAACGATGCGGGCGGCGGCGGAGCGGACGACTTCGTCTGCGAAATCGTCGCTTGGCGAAACGAGATTTTTAAATCCGCGTGCCATAGATGACAAAGGTATTGCGAAGTTGGGAACGCAGCAGCCGTCGATGCCGGTGGCGATCTTTTCTTCCGGAACCTCGCAAAATATCGAGACGGTTTTCAGAATCGCCTGCTGAACGGGATGTTCTAGATGTTCGTAACGGTCGAGGTCGGCGTTGATATGCTTTGCAAATGCAAGCATCGCAGCGTGTTTGCCGGAGCAGTTATTGTGTAGCTGAGTCGCATTCTCATTTGCCCGCAAAATACGTTCGGCCTCTTTTTCGTAGAATGGTAAATGCGCGCCGCAGCGAAGGTCGTTTTCTGACAATCCACTTTTTGCCAGCATACGCCCCGCGATCTCGGTATGCATTTTTTCACCGGAATGCGACGCACAGGCCAAAGCGATTTCATCTTCTGTAAGTCCAAACTTATCAGCCGCACCGCTCGTGATGCACGGCAAAGCCTGAAACGGCTTGGCCGATGAGCGAAGAAACGTAACCGTTTCAGGATCACCGATGCTCAAATGCACCGAGCCATCGCCGTCGATCGCGATCAGATGTCCGCGATGAACGGATTCGACCGTCTCACCGCGAATTACGTTTGCCAAAATTTGAGCTGACATAAGAAAAAAGCTGCCACAGATGAACACGGATAAACACAGATGGTTCATTCTTCAGTCGTCGTTCGATTCGTTTGCCCTATCAAATATTATCTGTGTAAATCTATGCTCATCTGTGGACAAAATTTCTTTAGTTATCCCACCGCCGCGAGCATGGCACGCGCGTTTTCGCGGGCCGCGTCTGTTATCTTTTCACCGGCTAACATTCTTGCGATTTCTTCGATGCGTTCATTTTGTTCGAGTTCGCGAATCCTGATAAACGTTTTTCCAGCCTTGAAATCTTTTTCCACCAGAAAGTGTTTGTCGGCTTGCGAAGCGACTTGCGCCTGATGTGTAACGCAAAGAACTTGCTGATTGCGAGCAAGCTCTTTCAATTTCGCACCGACGCTTTCTGAGACGCGGCCGCCGATGCCGGCGTCGATCTCATCGAATACAGCCGTCTTGCTTGCGGTTGTTCGGGCGGTCGTTTTTAGAATCAGCATTAGGCGCGATGCTTCGCCGCCGGACGCGACGCGTGCCAGCGGTTTCGGCGATTCTCCGACGTTTGCGGAAAAATAGAACTCAACATTGTCGATGCCGTTTGATGTCATCGATTCGTCCGACGGTTCCGCTAGAGTGGTAACGCGGACTTCGAATTTTGCTTTTTCGAGCGCAAGCGGATGCAAATTCTTTTCAACCTCTTTGGCAAATTTTCCGGCAGCCTTGTTTCGCAGTTTACTAAGTTCACCAGCCGCAGCTAAATAAGTCTCGCGTCGTTTTGTCAGCTCGCGCGTCAACTCAGTTTCGCGAAGCTCGGAAAATTCGATGTTTTCGAGCCGCCTTTTTGCGCTCGATAGATGTTCAAGTGCCGCTTCGACCGAGCCGCCGTATTTTCGCGTTACACGCCAAATTTCAGCCAGGCGATTCTCGATCTCTTCGAGTCTTTCGGGGGAAAATTCCAGCGAACCGAGAAAATCGCGTGTTGAAACCGAAAGATCTTGAATCAGAACTCGGGCATTTTCTATCGAGTCCGAATATTCGCGAAACACAGCGTCGTATTCGCCAAGTTCGCGCAGATTACGCGCGGCCTTTTCAAACGTAGCCGATGCAGATTGATCGTTATCGTAAAGCAGAGCAAAAGTTTCGCCGCATAATTCAGTGAGCTTCTCGATGTTGTTCAGCCGCAGTTTTTCGTCATCAAGTTCTTCCAATTCTCCGATGCGCAACCCTGCGCGTTCCAGTTCGCCCACTTGGAATTTCAAAATATCGATAAGCTGCAGCTTTTCGCCGTCGTCCTTTTTCAAGTCAGCTAACTCACGTCTTGTTTCTGAAAGATCGGCATACGCCGAGCCAACTTTTTCAAGCAATTCTCCGCTTCCTGCATAATCATCGAGCAATGCGAGATGCGACGTCGGATCAAACAGCGAGGCCTGTTCGCCCTGCCCGTGAATATCGACGAGGTATTGCGCGAGCCGTTTCAAAAGCGACGCAGTTACGAGTTGATCGTTAATAAATACCCGGTTTTTTTCCGCAGCTGAAAGCTCGCGGCGAATGATGATTTCAACGGAACCTTCGGTTTCGATTTCAATGCCGCTTTCGTCAAGAATGGTAAAAAAAGTTCGGTCCGGTTCGATATCAAACAGCCCTTCGATCTGTGCCGTTGTCGCTCCTTCTTTTATAAGATCGGACGAAACGCGCTCGCCTGTAAGCGCGCCCAGACTGTCAACGATGATCGATTTCCCCGAACCGGTCTCGCCGGTCAACAGGTTCAACCCGTCGCCGAATTCGACCTCGAGCGAATCTATCAACGCAATGTTTTTGATCTTGAGAAGTGAGATCATTAAAATCTAATTCCGTTTCGGCAGCAGTCCTTCGCCCTTTATCCATTTACCGAACGAAAGGATCGCGTCCGGTTCGAACTGTTTTTCGAGATCCGGCGCGGTGAAATCGATCCGTCGATCTTTTTTGTAAAAAATGAGCTCGCCCATATTTCCCGGCTTGATCGGTTGATTTCGCCCGACAACAAAAAACGCCGACGCATTGTATTCATCGAGCCCATACGAC
>JBOGOW010000008.1:0-22308 GCA_050748285.1 Pyrinomonadaceae bacterium | reverse complement strand
GATCATTTTGTATCGAATGCCACGCCACGTCATTGTTCTTGAAAATAAGGCGACCACGCAATTGTAAAGGAAAACAGCAGGCGAAAGCAGCCACAAAGTTAGATGCGGCAAATATTGATGCTGTAACTCATTTTTGTACCGTGGAAGCGCGAGCCTTGCGGCATTGAGACGCAGCCACGATTTGCTGACGCTGCAAACGCTGACGAGTACTATGGTCGCAATCGAAACAAAAACCGGAATATTATTACGACCGCTCAAAACGATGATTGCAAACGAGGCGATCATCACAGCACAAAATAAACCGGAACCAAAAAACGACATTAGCCAAAGCTTTTGCGCATAAACGCGTGTTATCTTCATTTGCCGCGTCGTGAATTCAAGCATTTCGCGGAACGTGCAATCTTCGATCGAGGCCGTGAGTGCTTGCGGGACAAAATGGATCGGCAATTTTGCTTCCCACATTGCGCGTGTAACTGTGAAATCATCGGAAAGCGTTCCGCGCCATTTTTCGCCAATATTGAGTTCTTCAAACGTGTCGCGTTGGATCGCCATCGAACCGCCCCAACAGAAATTGTTTTTTGTGTCCGCATCGAGGGCGGATGCGATCGAGGCATTCCAAATATTTCTAAGTTCGGATGCAAACGTCGGATTTTTTGAAATGAACCACCGATAACCAGTCGTGGTTCCAATACTTTTATTTTTGAGCGGCGCCACCAAACTACGCAGCCATTCCTTCGCCGGCCGTGTGTCTGAATCTACAAAAACAAAAACTTGCGATTTGTCGCTCGCGTGCATAATTGCCTCACGCAGATTCTCGACCTTTTGGCTTGAATCGGTCGCTTTCGGAGCGATAATCAGTTTTGAACCGCAGAGACACTGGGACGCAGAGTTTTCAAAACTGGCGTTCAGGCCGTGATCATATCCACGGCCATCTGCGTCTATCTGCGGCTGAATTTTTTTACTCAACGTCTCCGCGGGTCGGCGGTTCAATAACATTTCTATTACCGGAATCGCGGGATCCCGTTCATCATCGACAACAAAAATCACTTCATACTCCGGATAATCCTGTTCGAGAAGTGCTAAGAGATTTTGCCTCAACCCATCATCCAAACCTTTACAAGGAGCAATGACGGTCGCGAACGGCGCGTAAGTCGAACGCGGCCTCGCTAGCTCATTCTTGAAATAATTTAGATAATCAAACCCGCCGCGAAGCGAGCGGTAACTGAAGTAGATCAACAGTGCGGAGAGAATATAGAAAATGACGGTCATGAATGTTTAGCTCAGCGGGGGCAAGCCCGACTTCCTGACTTGCGACAGGTTGAGAAGCGTTGTGAAATTATCTGGTCTTCGCGATAAATGTCGAATACTTAATAACACGCAGTCAGAAAGGCGGGCTTGCCCCGCCGCATGCGCTTTCACTTTTCAGTTTTTTGGAAAAGAATAAGTGATCCCAAGAATTCAATAGTTTTGGTCGTTGCCCCGCGATTCTCAATCATTACACGGAGCGCATTCCTTCCGAGATCTCGGCGGATACCTGCATCTTCGAGCAGGTCGGAGATATTCATGAAAAGGTCATCGACGATCCTATCCGCAACTGATTCTGCCAGTTGGATCAACGCATTATTTCCTTTAAAGGTCGAAACGACTTCTTCGAAATTGTGTACAAACTGTCCGATGACAATCGCTTTTCCCGCCGCCGCAGGTTCGAGAACGCTCTGCCCGCCGTGCGGGATCAATGAGCCGCCGACAAACACGATCTCAGCCAACGGATAAACTGCACGCAGTTCACCGATGCTGTCGAGCAAAACGACATCCGCGTCTTTATCGCTTTCGTCGGCTTCCGCAGAACGGCGTCCGAACGAATAACGATTCCATTCACACGCGTGATCGCTGCGAAATTCACGAACCAATTTTGCGACCGTTTCGAACCGTTCGGGGTGGCGCGGTGCGATAAGCAATCTTGGCTTGAGTCTCGACTCACCTGCGGCTATGGAACAGTATGCTTCAAGCAGCCAACGCTCTTCCGGTTCGTGCGTGCTCGCGGCAACAATAAGCGCACGGTCATCCGATAGGCCGAATCTTTGGTCGAATTCTTGTGTCAATGCGCTTTCAGACTTTTCAATTTGTAGATCGAATTTCAAGTTTCCGCAAACTCTCGATCTTTCAGGTGGTAAACCGAGTAAACCGATTCTCATGGAATCTTTTTCGGTTTGCATCAATGCTAAATCAATGTCGGCAAGAACGCGTGAAATAAAATTTCGAATCTTCGAATAGCGACGAAATGATCTTTCCGAAAGACGACCGTTTACAATCGCAATTTTCGAGCCGTTAAGTTTTGCTTCGCGGATAAATAGTGGCCAAATTTCGGTTTCCATCAGCAGGACGAGCGTTGGTTTGAAATGTTTCAGGGCTCGGCGGACGCTGAATTTCCAATCAAACGGAAAATAAAAAACGGCATCCGCTTTGCCGGCGAATATTTTCTTAGCAAGCTCCTGTCCGGTTTTTGTCGTGGTTGAAATTACGAGGCGGTAATTTGGAAACGATTCGAGAAGTTTATCGACCAATGTTCGTGCTGCATTCGTTTCGCCGACCGAAACACAATGGAGCCAAATCACGTTTCGTTCGTCGTGATCGAATTCGGGATAATTTCCAAGCCGCTGCCTGAAGCCTGATGCATACTTCTGCCGGTTCAGCAAAAATGCCGGCACCATCAACAGGAATCCAAGCGAATAGGCGATCGAATAAAAAAAATACATTCAATTGCCGTTGGCTTTTAGCCAACGGATACCGGCACAGGAAATTGAACGGGCTTTAGCCCAACATCTCTATTGGGGCTAAAGCCCGTCACCATTCTTTCACATCTTTACCGTTGCCTAAAGGCAACGGCAATTTATTTTACCCGTTCCATGTATTTCGCTTCGCTCGGGTTTACGCGGATCTTTTCGCCTTCGGCGATGAATGGCGGGACGTAGAGAGTAACGCCGTTTTCGAGCGTTGCGGGTTTGTTGGAATTTGAGGCGGTCGCGCCCTTTAGCTGCGGCTCGGTCGTTGTAACGGTTAGCTCCATCGATGCAGGCAAGGTTACGCCGATCGGCGTGCCGTCGTAAAATTCGACCTTGATCTTCAAACCCGGCATCAGCCATTGAGCGGCGTCGCCGAGTTCATCTTCGGTCAGCGCAACCTGCTCATAATTTTCCTGATTCATAAAATGGTGGTGCGTGCCGTCGGAATACAGGTATTCCATTTTATGCTGTTCGAGCACAACGCGTTCGAGCGTGTCGTTCGAGCGAAAGCGAAATTCGAACGAGTTTCCCGTCAACAAATTACGTAGCCGCGCCTGTACCATCGCACGCAGATTTCCCGGCGTGTGATGATGAAATTCCATTACCTTAACGGGCGTCCCTTCATGCAGGATCACCATTCCTTTTCTTATTTCGTTTGCTGAAAGTGCCATATCAGATCTACGTTTGCCCGCTGAAAGTCTCAGAGCTTCATATTGATTAAAATTGAGAAATTACCAAACTCTAAAAGGTATCAAATACTTTGAACTATAGGAAGCATCAGGACTTCACCTTGCGGGGGTCGCTCGATCACTTTGTCGGTGCCGGCATTGGAAGCGGCGTAGGTTCTTGCCCCTCCATCGGTTCTTCCAGCTTCAATGCCTTGTAGGTACGAATTAGCTGATCAATTTTTCGCCGGGACATTTCATGTTCAGAAAATATCCTTTGAGCAGCCCGGCAATCTGCGAGGGCCGCTCCGTATTGGTGTGCGTCGATCAACGCTAATGCTCGCTTGTAAAATGCCTCGGCTAGTTCCGCTTTCTCCTCGTCTGAGGGTAGCTTCAAATTCAGATCTTTTTTTATCGCAAGGATCCGTTCGTCAAAAGCCGTTGTATCGATCGCTACTCCCGATTCGGTAAATCTGGCTTTCCTTCTGGCAACGAACTCAGCCGATTCAAGCTCACGTGGTGTGCTGTTTGCCCAATTATTTGCGGCATCCGAAATGCTCTTGATCTCTGAGTTTGCGTGCCTTTCGTCAACAGAAGTTTCGTTTAACGACAATCCGACGGAGGCACGGTTTTCGTTCGATCCAGTAGATCCAGTACCAGAGGGTGCTTCGCCGCAGCCTGCAAACAGAGCAAAAAGGCAAACTATCCAGAAGAATTTCATTTTGTTTCGAAAATGCCCCCTATTGATCGGTTTTTTTCGAGAACGGAAGCGGCGGCGGTTCATCGCCTTCCTTCGGTGGGGCTTTCTTCACGGAACTAACATATATGCCGACAATAGTGTCGATCCATTTTTTTGATTCTTCGTTTGTCGGATCGAGCTTTAATGCTCTGCGGTAATCGCCGAGCGCCGATGCGTATTGCCGTGCTTCGGTCAACGCAAACCCGCGCTCAAAATAAGCCTGAGACAATGCTTTTTTCGCTGCTTCGTCGGATGGCTTTGCCTTAAAGACCTTCTCGGCATCGGCAATCACCTTGTCGAATTTCGCGGTGTCGATCGGGTCGCCGCTTTGCGACCATTTGCCGCCGGTCGGGATGTTTGCATCCGGCGGTTTTGGCGTTTGGTTCTCGGTCGTGTGAACTGCCGTGTCCTGCAATTTTTCCGAACGCATCGGCTGATGCTCAATGCGATTCGAGGTTTGCGTGTTCCCGCCAGGATCTGTGCTGCATGCAAACAAAAGGGCGAATGCAGTGATAACAACTAATATTTTCATTTTTTCGATTCTTTGATTTTCTTTGCGTCCCTTGCGTTCAACGAAAAAAAAACAATCACGCAAAGACGCAAAGTAAGTGCCCGCTGAAGCGGGAACTCCAAACTAATTAATATACGGCCGTGCCTGGACGACGTAAACACGTCCTGCCAAAATTCCCCATTCGATGTCCTGCGGTTTTTTGCCGAAGGCAGATTGTATGCGCTGGGCGATGCCGGCAAGCGCGCGCGCCTGCGCATCGGTTAAAACACGCCCGCTTCGATTCGCGCATTTATCGTTCGTCTCGCGAAGGTCGCCGGCTTCGTCAAAGGCAAGCGCATTCTTCTGATCCGAAAGCGTCATCACGGCGACCGAATTCGATTTTTGGGTGAATAAAAGCTGCTCCGGAATTCCGGTATTGTTGACCACGTTCGAATTATGACCGCAGACGGCGCTGATATAAACGACGTTTTTGCTTGCAGGATCGAACGGATCTTTGGTTATCATCACGCCGCCTTTTTGCATATCGACGCCGAGCTGAACGAGCGCGGACATATAAACATCCTTTTGGCTGACGTAGTTTCGGACACGCGCTTCATATGCTTCAAATTTCCAAAGCGACGCCCAAACCTTTTTCACCGCTTCTATCAGTTTATTCGCTTCGCGGACATTCGGCACGCTGGAATATAATCCGGCGCCGCTGAAATTCGGCAGGTCTTCGGCGTTAGAGGAGCTCCGCACAAACACGGGACGCGAACCCAATTGCGCTCGCCATTTTTGAATTATCTGTCGCCGCAAATCTGCATCGAATTCGCCTTTTTGAATTTCATTTCGAAACTCTTCGAGCTTCTGCCTTCGAACGCGCGGGTTGTGGACGAATTCGAGATCCTCCTGCCAACCGCGTATCTTTTCGTCGAAGCCGTTATCCGCCATAAATTTTTCATACCAATAAAACGGTATCGAAAAGCCGTCGGGAACGATCATGCCGGGAACACGTGAACGGATGACCTCGCCCTGATTTGCGGCTTTTGCGCCGTAGGTAACGCTGTCTTTTGCACGCATTTCGCGAAGGCCGGCAAGGCGTTTTATCGCTAAATTCACCGGCGGAATCTGCTGATCGGGCGACGCGAATTCCTTCTTCAAAATATCGACATCGGCGGGCGTAAATTTATAATCGGTCAGCGTTGCGTCGAACTGCCAAACGAAAGTATCTTTGTCGCGATACAATTTGTCGGCGTCCTTGATATAGACATTCGGGATGTTCCAGCCTTTCGCAAGAATATTTATATGCGAAAGCGGCGACGATGGTTTTGCGATAATTATGCCCCGAACCGGCGGCAGCGAGATCGGCAATTCCTTCAAGATGAGTATCTCGTTATCACCGATCTCGACCGTATCATCGAGTTTGTCGATGATATGAATGCGACCGACCGCGCGACCCGGATTCAACGCGAGATATTCCTGATTTTTGTTTATGTCGCTTTGAAGAACGCGATCGATCTCAAGATTGACAGAGACGTCTTCCTGACGGATCGAATTCGGTTTGTAAGCGACCGGAGCAAAGAATTTTTCGTTGATCGCAGTATTCGCTGCCTTTATCAAATCTGCTGAGGCAAGGTCGCCATCCCATAATTCCCAAGTAAACTTTTCGACCGTTCGCTGCCACGCGATCGTGCCGACGATAAATCTGCGGTCGGCGTCGATATATATAGGCTTGAAAACATCGGCGCCACGCGGAACGAGGTATGTCGCAAGCAAAAAATCTTTGTGGAAACGAAAACGCTGCGAATTGACAAAATAGACACGGTTTTTCGCACGGCGGTCGATGACGAACATTCCATGCGGCAGAGAATACGGCGTGTTCTGATGATATGTTCGAGCAATGGAATCAAAATCCTCTTGAGACGCGATATTTGGTAGCGAATTCTTTTTCGAATCAGGAACCGCGGGCATCGCGCCGAGCGGTTCACGGCTCGGCGAAGGCTTTCTAGCCGACTGCGCCGAAACGCCGACTGCGAAAACCGCAAGCGTCGTCAATAGCATCGCGATTTCGAAAGGTACGCCCTGCCAGCGCATAGTTTTAGAGACAATTTCGGTTGTTTTCATTTTCAGATTCCGACGCTGTTTTCTCGAGGCCGCATTTGCTCCCGGAGAACATCGAGATCCTCAGCACTTTTGATCGAAAAATTTAGATCATTATAAATACCCTCGGCAACTAAATATATCCATCCATGGACCGTGATCGCCTGTCCGCGACGCCACGCCTCCGTTATGATCGTCGTTTCACCAGTGCCGATAATCTGTTCGATGACGTTGATCTCGCATATTCTGTCCAGTCTTTCGTTTTCGTCTGTGATCGATTCGATCTCGTAATGGTGCTTCCGCATCAGAGTGCGAACGTAACTCAGCCAGTTCTCGATCGGTCCGAGTGTAGAAGGATCGTATGCGGCTTTGACGCCGCCGCAGCCGTAATGGCCGCAGATAATTATATGCCTGACATTGAGCACTTCCACCGCGTACTGCATAACCGCGAGACAATTAATGTCGTTGGGGATTACCAGATTCGCGATATTGCGGTGAACAAACATCTCGCCCGGCTGCATATTCAGGCTGGCGTCGGGCGTGATGCGGCTGTCCGAGCAGCCGATCCAAAGATATTCGGGCGATTGCATACGGGCGGAATTTTCGAAGAACCGCGGATCTTCTTCTTTAATGCGCTTCGCCCATATCTTGTTTTGTTCGAGAAGGTGTTTTAGATCGCTCACGATAATTTAGCTTAAACAATTATTTTAACCGGTTTCAGTACAATGCAAAAACCGGAACACTGGCGGGGGCAAGCCCGCCTTCCTGACTGCGTGTTATTTAGTTGCTGTCTCCGTCTTGACATCCAACATCAATACTAGGAACACAGCTTGTTAATTCAAGACAAGTCCGGAAGGCGGGCTTGCCCCCGCTTAAAATTGTTTCGCCCTCACTCCGTGCGGGCTTCTGCATTTGCTTCACGCTCCGCGTTCCGAGCTTTCGCCTGAAATCGAATATTCAAAAAAAATGAAACGCAGCCAAGAACGATCGTGATGAACGCCCAATCCTTGTTCCCATCCCAAAATAAATACGCGGCGGCTCCCGCAAGAACCACCGCAAGGATTTGAAATATTCTTTCCATTCTATGTGCTTTCAATCTCTTCTTTCGCGATTTCGGTAACGGTCATCGGCCGTTTCTGCTTTCGCCAAAAATATCGAACAGCGAAAAAGCCGGGAAGTCCAATAAAGATTGCGAACGGCAGAACACCAACAACAAATGTAACTAGCCCTAAAATAAAATTCAAAGCAAGATCAAAACCTAGTCCGAAGGACTCGCCCAACCGATAGGAAAATCCTGCAGAGTTAGAAGAGAAGACCGCTGCGGTTTGGATTCTGAGTTTTATCGTTGAAAGACTTGCCTGATTTTGCAGAAATCTCATCCTTCCTTCAATTCTTTCGATCTCGCCGCGAACGTCGGCCAACTGGCCTTGAACACTAAGAGCATCATCAACCGTATTTGCCCGTTTCATGATCTCCATGAATTGCTGTTCGAGCGCCCGTTTCGCTTTCAGACGAGCCTCAATATCGATGAATTCTTCCGTAACGTCCTCACCTTTGACGGTTTCTGAAATAACGCGGCCCGACGCCGCTCGAATCTCTGAGAGCGTTTCGGTGAATCGATCTGACGGTACTCGAAGCGTCATAATCACAGTCCCTTGTGGTTGCCCTTATATCGCTTGTGCTTTGTTGCGATTCAACTACGAAGCCGCCTTTGCTTTGGGCTATGCCCGCAATTCGGTTTTGTGCTTCTTCAGGCTGCTCGGATTCCAAATTCGATTCGGCGTTACGCACGATCTTGCGTTCGGTTGGAATCGCATCAGAAACTGATTTCGAAGCCTGGATAAGGGAAATCTTGTCGGAAGTGAGATCGCCTTCCATCTTTACTGGCGCATTTTCCGTACTTCCTCCGCCACCGCCACCCGTATTCGAAGCCGACCGCATCGCATTTGTTTCTGAACTTGGCAAAAGTGAAGACGGGCCGCTAGAAGAAATGTCGTAGATACCGAACGAGATGTTAGAATTCGTGGCTGATTGTGATTGGCGTGTTGACTTCGTTTCGTAGGTTCCGCAGGCTGCAAACACACCGACAATAAGAAATAGGCATGTAAAAATAATCTTGTTCATCGTTACCTCCGCGATTTTAGATGCCGAAAAATTAAGAACGTTCCCAATCAGCCCGCCTTGCGTGCGACTTGCTGAAAACTTTCACCGCGGATGAAGGCCCTGGCGGCGTAGAAAAGCCGTTTGATAGCTTGAAATATTTTTTTGAAGAACCAAAAGAAGAAGATCACGAAAAAGATCAGGATCGTGGCGATTACGAATGGCGCGAAAACGGCTAAAAGCGTGCCTGCAAAGGCAATGAAGTCTTCAAATAGCGAGAGTGCCCAGTTTGAAACAGGTTCGGGCGAAAGGTTTGCACCGATGCGGGCAGCGGCCTTTGTGCCGTGCGAGGCAAATGCAAACCCGCCGCCGATCAACGCCGCTGGGATCGAAATGCTCGGGTCCATATCCGAAACCGCAGCGTATGCCACGACCGCACCGGCCGGAATGCGTATAAACGTGTGAAGCACATCCCAAACGCTGTCAACATACGGAATCTTGTCCGCAAAGAATTCGACGATATAAAGTCCGCCCGCAATGCCAATGATCCACCAGTTATCGAGCATATCCAGCCCGCCGGGCAGCTTCACGCCGCCAAACCGCTGCAGCAGCCCGAGTACCGAAACCGTTGCATAGAGATTTATTCCCGACGTCCAAGCCGAACCAAGTGCCAAACTCAATGTTGAAAACCATTCCATTGCTAACGACTCCTACGATTCCAGCAGCTTGATAAAGCCAGCCTGTTCGAAATGACCGTCCGTGCTTAACGCCTCGCTGATATTTTCGGACTCCATTATCAAAAAACTAACTGCGTCGCACAATGACCATGACTTGTCGAGACGCGAACTCAAAAATTGGATCGATGCCAGGGTCAAATTCTCATCCACCCAAATAGTTCTAATTTCGGTGTCTCGCAATATGTCCTTAACGAAAACAATAATTCTGGAAATGCCGCGTCATCTGGCGATTGCCAAGGCGACTAATTCAGCGAGTACATAGCTGTGCGTAATTCGAATCGTATCTGATTGATAAAGATCAAGAGCGTCGCGATGCCGCGAATCCATTTCGTCGAAAAGGTAAAACCACCCGGAAGTGTCGATGAACATTAATTTTCAAATTCGTGCGTATCCGCATATTCGCGAGCGAGATCGGCGTCAATCTTGTCATTGTCCGCCGATCGCGGATCACCGCTATTAAAGGTTCCAAAATGTTTGCGGACGGCTCCCGGCATCTTGACTGGTAAAGAATCAAGCGTCAACTTTGCGATTAACGCCTGCCGTTCGCGTGGCGGCAGTTTCATCGCAGCATCCAATACAGTGTTTAAGTCGGGACTCATAGAAACTCCTTAATAACAGACGATTCTACCATAGAATTACGATTCAACTTCTTCTTCGGTTCCATCATCGTCCTTTTTGATTCCGAATTTTTCCAAGCGATACTGGAGCGTTCTGAAGGTCAGGCCGAGCAGTTTTGCGGACTTGGTGATGTTGTTATCGGTGCGGTCCATTGCCTGCATTATCAGGCTGCGTTCGACGTCTTCGAAATTGACGCCTTCGGGTGGGAGTTTGAAATTCGAATCGCCTGAGACGTCGGCCAGGCTCGTGCCTTGTGTCATTTCGGGCGGCAGGTCATCGGACGTGATCGTGTCGTCTTCGCAGAGCAGAATGGCGCGTTCGATGGCGGATTCAAGCTGGCGGACGTTGCCGGGATAATGATAATCGTTGAGCAGTTTTTTCGCGGCGGATTCGATATCTATTGAACGGTCGGTACCGCGGGTATGTTTTTTTACAAAATAATCGATCAGTTCCGGTATGTCGGTTCGCCGCTCGCGCAAAGGCGGCACATCAATGGATAAAACATTTAACCGATAATAGAGGTCTTCGCGAAACCGCTTTTCTTCGGTCATTTTCAGAAGGTCGCGGTTTGTCGCGGCGAGAACGCGGACATCGACCGCGATCTCTTTTACGCCGCCAACGCGCCGAATTTCGCGTTCCTGCAACGCACGCAGCAGTTTCGCCTGCAGGGCGATGTCGAGTTCGCCGATCTCATCCAAAAAGAGCGTGCCGCCATCGGCGATCTCGAACAAACCCTTTTTCTCGCCAACCGCGCCGGTGAAAGCTCCTTTTTCGTGACCAAAAAGCTCGGATTCAAGCAAATTTTCGTTAATTGCGGCGCAGTTTACGGCCTGAAATGTATTGCTCGAACGCAGGCTGTTCATATGCATTGCACGCGCGATCAGTTCTTTTCCGGTGCCGCTTTCGCCGCGTATCAACACGGTCGAATTCGATTTTGCGATCTTCAGGATCAGCTTTTTGACCTTGTCCATTTCAGGCGAAACGGAAACGATCTCGGTGTCCAATGCCGAAAGCTTTTTTAACGCGCGGTCAACCGTTTCAAGCAGCTTGTCGCTGTCGTAAGGTTTCTGCAGATAATCGAAGGCTCCCAATCGAAGCGCATCGACTGCGGAATCGACCGAGCCATGCGCAGTCAGCAAAATGACGATGATCGACTTGTCGAAATTCGTCAGTTCCTTTAGCAGATCAAGGCCCGACATTCCGGTCATTTTCAGATCGGTCAAAACCAGATCGAACCGCCGCGTTTCGACGAATTTCATCGCCGCTTCGCCCGAACTCGCGGTCGTAACGTCGTAGCCCTCGCCGGAGAGGATCGTCTCCAAAATTTCACGTTGATTCTTCTCGTCATCAACGACCAATATCGATTTTCTTGCCATAAAATAATTTTGCCATAGAGATCACAGAGATAAATGAGTAATAATTGTCTCTTCTTACTCTGTGTACTCGGTGGCTAATCTTGCTTTTGGTAATTTTACCGTAAATTTTGTTCCTTCGCCTTCTGTCGATTCGACCTTGATTGTGCCGTTATGTATATCCACGATCTTCTGAACGATAGCAAGGCTGAATCCTGGCATGGCGGTCATTTTCAGATCGGCCAGCACCAGATCGAGCGCCGCGATTCGACAAAATTTATTGTAGCCTCACCGAAGCTGGCGGTCGGTCATGTCGTAACTTTGCAATCGTGTTCAGAAAGGATTATAACTTATGCTGTAAATAAAGCCTGTGATGTTTCTCCCAAAACCCGGTACGCAGGCACCATAAGTTTCAGGCTTTCACACGAACTTTATTTGAAAGAATAAGTTTCTTCGAGGTAAATAAGATGAACAAACAAACAAACAAACAAAGACTACTTATCTTCGCGGCGCTTACGACGTTCTTCTTTGTAACGCTTTTTTTTTCGAGTGTCTCCGCTCAGAATCCAAAGGTTCTGGATGATTTAACCGCGCGAAACCTGGGTGCTGCGGCCTCACTCGTTCGGAACTACGTTTCGATCTCGGAGAAGGAGCGTAACCGTCAAACTTTCTTCAGTAATCTAACGCCACGAGAAAAATCAAGTTTGGTTAGATTCCATCTGGCAATGCAGATAGCGCAGCGACCGCATTTAAGTGAGGAGCAAAAGTCCTTGATCTTGGATTCGCTTTCAGGCATCGATGGTCGAGGTTACGACTTGAGGGGAACTGACATTGGAGATGAAGCTCGAAGCAAGGCCGATGAAATCCAAGAGAGAGCGAAGGAGGTCTTTTCGAAATATGAAGGAGCTGAGATATTCGGCAAAGTTGGTGGTGATAACATGGCTATTTCGCTCCTGGGCAAGTATAGAGACGTGGTCACAGTTCAGTCAATGTGCGAGCGTAGAGAGCTGTTTAAGAATTTAACGTCGACTGAAAAGAGTAATGTGTGGAAAGTTCAGCTGGCCTTGGCTCTCGCGCAGGGAGAAAACTTTTCAAGGGAACAGCAGTCATTGATTGTTGAAGCCATCAAGGTTCTGGCACCCGAACTTTATTTAGTTTCATCAGACGAACAGAACCGGAAAAGGATAAGCGAATTTCTAAGCGGAATGTCGAAGCGGGCAGTTGAGCTTTTCGGAAAACCGACAGCGGCTAAAGTGTTCGCAATAATCGGAACCGATGACCCGCTTCCGTTGGAAGGGACCGATTGCTCCTGCTCAATTAGTTCAAATTGGTGCGCAGGTGAGTGCTCAAGAATAGGAAGCACTTGCGATATTACAGAATCGGGGTGCGGCACCTTTTGGCTGTATTCGTGCAATGGCAGATGTCTATTTTCTAATAGTCAGTAAGATTGAAAGTCACGTTGACATTGGGGGCGGGGTCACGCTTTCGCCCTCAACCTGCAAACTACCTTAGAATTCATGAGATTTGCTCCATTAGTTTTATGTTGGCTATTAGGCATATTGGCTACAGTAGCCCTGTCTCCCTTGCGATTGTATGCCACTTTCTCAACTTCGTCGCTAGTCGGATACTGTATTTTCTTTCTCTTGACATTTGCATCCGCTAAAACAATAGGCACAAAGTTACCGGTCTGGAGCAAAGCGGCGAGCATTTTTGCGGGGCTCTTGTCGCTGCAACTTCCGCTGAGATTCCAAGACTTTGAGGGATCGCTGGTCTCCCTACCCGAAGCGATCGTCCATTCTATCGGCATTTTGTGCGGCTTTTTATTCGTGTCATTTACTACTCGCAGTCGGTACGTGGTCGCAGGTTTCGGGTTTTTGCTGGCGCTCTTCATGTTTTTTCAAGGTTATGCATTTTGGCTTCATAAGTTGAACTTTGGGACATTTCGGGGCCGCACCGAGTACGCGTTAGCGTTTCCTTTTGTAGGGGTTAGCGAGCAAGGGCGGATTGTTTCGCACGAAGAATTCTCTAAGCGGATCACATTGTTAGATTTTTGGCATACAAGGTGCGGTGTATGTTTTGCAAAGTTTCCCAAGTTGCAGGAACTATACGACAAGTACAAAGACGACCCAATGGTCGCGATCTACGCAGTTAATAAACCGCTTGACGAAGATGGGCCGGATCAGGCTTTTAGATTGATCCGAGAAAAAGGATACTCCTTTCCCGTAGTTCTCCCCAAAGACAAAGAACTACCGGAAAAATGGGGGGTAAAATACTATCCCACAACCTTTATTATCGATCAAAACAGGGGAGTCGTGTTCAAGGGCGGTATTGACATGGCTATTGACGTCCTTGACGAGTTACGGTCCACTTCGAAATGAACCCGCTATACCTTTCCTCGACGAGGCTCAGGAGACCCTCGGCACCCTCACCGTGAACGTGGTCCCATTGTCCATTTTCGATTCGACCTGAACCGAGCCCTGATGAATATCTACGATCTTCTGCACGATGGCAAGGCCCAAACCGGTGCCGGTTTCTTTCGTGGAAAAATAAGGCTCGAATATCTTTGAGAGGTTTTCGGCCGGGATGCCGTTGCCGGTGTCCGTTACTTCGAATTGCACAAAGCCATTATCGGGCAATATTTTCACGTTCAAATTTCCGCCTTTGCTCTCCATCGACTGGACGGCGTTTATGAACAGATTATTGAAAACCGAACGCAGAAATTCGGGGTCGCCCATTATCTGCGGCACATTTTCGTGTTCGACAACGCCGATCTTGATGTCGTTTTCCGCCGCCTGTGCCTCGATAAGGCGAAGCGAATCTTCAACCGTTTTCCGTGCATCTATCGCCTGCAGATCGGCTTTCGCGGGGCGCGAATAATTTAAGAAATCGGAGATCTGCTGATTGATCCGCGCGACCTCTGTCTTTATCTGTTTGATAAGTTTTGTATATTCCGCGGTCTTGTCTGTCTCTGCCGGAGCAAATTTAGAACGCAGATGATCGAGCGTCAAATTTATGTAATTCAGCGGATTTCGGATCTCGTGCGCAATGGCCGAGCCGAGCCTTCCCACGACAGCGCTTTTTTCCGCTTGCCGGAGCTGTTCCTCGAGAACTTTGGTTTTTTCGAGTTCGGCGGTCATTTCGTTGAAATTTTGAGCTAATTGTCCCATCTCATCCGAACGTCCCGAATCGGGAACACGAACCTTAAGGTCACCCATCGCGACCGAGCGTGCGGCATCCGAAAGATCGGCGATCGGCCTTGTAAACCGCCACACAAGCAACAGCGTTATCAATGTAGAGGCAAGCACGATCGCCAGCGTATAAATCAAAGGCTGGGCGGCACGCCATGCGGCAAGGCGGTCGTTTTTCAAAAGCACCATCACATACCAGCGGCCTTTTGTAGTTTCAATGGCAATTGCATGGGCCTCATCGTCATTGGCCTTATTACTTGGCGTTTTTCTGTTAGGAAATTTTTCTAGATCGGAGCCGAGCCGAGATGTTTCCAAAAGCGGCGGAAGGTCCGAAAGTTCGGATAATTGCCGATAGCTCGCCGAGCCATCGTCATTGATACTTGGGACAAGTTCCGAATTCAAGCTGTCCACTACTTGCCAATTGTTATCGATAATAATTATGTCGCGGATGCGCACACGTGCCTCGTCGTCCAAAAATGTCTGACCGGGCTGAGCCAGCAGGTCGAGCATATACTCGCTCAACGTAATTCCGCTGACGCCGAATCCGATCCCGGCCACCAAGGTTTGCTCTTGTATCGCCCGCCGCTCCTCATTCTCATTTTGCGTTTTCAGATTGAGGTAGAATTGCAGTGCGAGCGTCGCGATCAGAAGGATCGCGAGTATCACAACAAGTCGGCCGCGGAATGTGTTAAAAAAGTCCATCAATTAGCTATTGTTATGGCTGCTATTAAAAAGGCTTGCATCGAATGTTACCAGAATGTTATATTCGGTTCAGGTTATTTCGCAACATTCCGCCTAAAGCAAATTGTTCAACCCGGCGGAACTTGCGGCCTCTTCCAGAATTCCTAAAATTTTTTGTTAAGCTGAGGTTCTTCATGAAGTTTATGTCGCCCGGAAAGCGTGTCGCATTTTTCGCTTTTTTGTTCGCCTTCGCGTTTTTTGTATCGTTTGGCACCGTTCAGGCTCAGACCAAAAAATCTGCTGCAAAGAAACCGCCCGCGAAAGCAGTTGTTAAGAAGACAACGGCTAAGTCAAAGGATGCCAGAAAAGATACGCGCACCGCGGCGGCGAAATCTAAATCGAACCCGAAAGATAAGAAAGCGACGGCAAAGAACGCGCGAAATGCGAAAAATGACCGTTCGGCAAAAAACGCCCCGAAGGCGAAGAAACTTTCCAAAGCCGAACAGGCCAAATTAGACGTAAAAAACAAGAAAACGGGCAAAAAGCCGACCTTGGCCGAGCGCCGGGCCGAAGCGAAACGCAAAAAGGAAGAAGAAGCCCGGAGGCGGGCAGCAATTGCCGAGCAGCGTCGCCGCGAAGAAGCAGCCCGCATTGCACGCGAACGGAGGCTGGCATTCCTACGAGGCTTAAAGACCGAAACACAAGCAAATATCATTAAGGATCAAACGGAAGGCGAAGATCTTCGAATACGCGAGGCGGCGGTCGAAGCGTCGGGTGATCGTGCCGGAACTGTCGTCGTGATGGAATCGCAAACCGGCAAGATCGTAACGATGGTCAACCAGGATTGGGCAATCCGCAACAGCTTCAAACCGTGTTCGACGATCAAGCTCGTAACGGGCGTCGCCGGTGTAAATGAAAATGTGATCACCGACGATGGTGCCATAGCAGGCGATGCGTCGTCGCTTACGCTCGATTCGGCACTTGCATATTCAAAAAATCCATATTTCCAACGCGTCGGCTCAAAGGTCGGAAGCACGAAAATGGTTGAATACGCCCGCGAACTCGGACTCGGGCAAAAGACAGGCATAAATGCGGATGGAGAAACGCCCGGCCGCGTTCCTTACGGTAACAACAATTTACGGATATATTCGCACGGCGATGATTTCGAAGTTACGCCGCTGCAGCTCGCCGTGCTGGTTTCCGCACTTTCGAACGGCGGAAAAAAGGTCGTGCCGCATATTTCAAAGCCAAAGGTCGAACGTGCGGGCTATCGGCCGCAGTTCAACGGAAGCATTGGAATCCCGCAAGAAAAATTTGAAAATCTTTTGCCCGGAATGATGGGAGCCGCCGAATACGGCACCGCAAGACGCGGCGTTGACCCATCACTTGGGATTGCCGGAAAAACCGGTTCTTGCATCGGCGGCGGCTCGTGGGTTGGCCTGTTCGCATCGGTCGCACCGGTCGAAAATCCGAAGTATGCGGTCGTTGTGATTACTCGCGGCGATGGCGAACGCGGCAGATATGCCGCCGGCGTAGCACACCGCATTTACCGGGAATTGGCTCCCCGCATCACGCGTGATCTGACTCGTTATGCGGCGTTAAAACATCAGACAGCACCATCTAATATCGACTCGCAGACAGCCGACGCGGACGAAGAGGATGACGACGACGCAATGGCCGAGGCTCTGACCGGCACGGAACAAAAGGTTATTGTCGTTGGGGCCCAAGAGCTGCGAAAAACGGTGATAAAGACCGCTCAGTCAAAACCTGTCTTCAAGCCGGTCGTTATCCCTTATAACAAAGACACAAAATCTACGGAACCGGCAAAGAGCCGTCCGCGGGTGATCAAGAACGAAAGATAAACGTTTTCAATAATTTGCACGAAATTTTGGAACCAAAACCTGTGGCTTTGGCTCCATTTTTTTGTATTGTTAACCTTTATTTACTTGACACCGTGTCGCTTTTTGCGTGATTATTTACCTTTCAATATTCTATTTCGCTTGTTGCCGACAGGTTCTAGGGAATTTTGAATTGTTCCCAAATATTTGCAACGATTTTTTTCTGCAATACATCAGAATTTACGCGAATACGGATTCGCAGTTTGAAATACTTTGTAGCTCAGGTTGGAGGATTTAGTAGAAATGAAGACGATATTTAGATCGATTGGTTTGGCAATGCTTGCGGCGTTATTCATCGCCGTGAGTGCGGGGGTGTCGCTCGCACAAGAGGGCTGCGACGATACGGATAAGATCAACGAATTGGACGGCAAAATTCGTGCAGGCATAAAGAAAACGGCGACGCTTAATGAAGCCATCAACGCCGGTAAAGAATTCCTAGAGAAGTTCGGCGCGTGCGAGGCGACCGAAGAATTTACAAAATGGTTGAAATCTCAACTGCCGACTTGGGAAACAAAATACGCAAAGTTTACGAAAGATGCGGCAGATGCGGCACGTTTCAAGCGCTTTGACGATGGGATCGTCGGTGAAAAATATGAGGAAAGCTACGCCGCCGGACGAGAGATCCTTGCAGCTGATCCGGACAACCTGAATATCATTGTTCCCCTCGGCACGATCGGATTGTTCCAGTCGTATAACAAAAATTACAAATACAACGATGACACGCTTCGCTACGCGAAGATCGCACTTGACAAGCTCAAGGCAGGTGCAGCCTCTACCAAAACGAACGGCAAATATGGCGCATTTGGGTTCGAATATACGAAGGAAGACGCGATCAGCGAATTGACTTACGCCATTGCGTATATCAATTACTGGGCGAAAAATGACAAGAAAGGTGCATTGCCATTTTACTATCAGGTAACGCAGCTTCCCGGTAAAAATAACGATGAGCCGCGTGCTTTTCAAACGATCGGCGGCTATTACGTCGAGGAAGCCGCTAAACTTGGCGAAGAGATCGCAAAAATGATCGAGAAGCAGAAGGCTCTGCCGACCGATGAAGAAAAGCTTGCGATGGACGCCCAGATCAAAGAGAAGGTCGGCCTTTTCAATGGTTACACAGAGCGTGCGATCGACGCATTCAGCCGTGCACACAAGGTTGCTCCGACCGCTACGGCAGCCGACAAGACCTACAAAGAAGGCATCTTTAAGACGATCCAGGATCTCTACAAACGACGCTTTGATAAGGAAGTCGGGTTGAACGAATATATCGCCGCGGTGGTCGCAAAACCCTTCCCCGACCCGACCAGTGCCGTTACGCCGGTCAACGATCCTGACCCGGTAACAACTACAACAACGACAACCGGCGGAGTCGGAGCAGCGAGCGGCAATGGAGTCGGAGCCGCAAGCGGCAACGGCGTTGGGGCTGCAAGCGGCAATGGCGTCGGAGCGGTTCAGGGTAATACGACAAAAGTTGTTGCTCCCGTGAAGCAGGTTGCAAAAAAACCGAAACGTTAATTTGATATCGATCTAAAAATCAGGCCGGACATCCTCGAAAGCGGATGTCCGGCTTTCCTTTTCGCGACATTATTCTTAGAATTACATTTTTACGCCGCCGATGAAGCTAGCGCCGCTCGAAAAAATGCTTGGTCATGCTTTTCGCTCGCCGGAGCTGCTTGAAAGGGCGCTGACCCATCGCTCATGGGCGTATGAAAATGCGGGCAGTGACGAGACGGAAGTTCGCAGTGCCGAAAACGAAACGCTTGAATTCGTGGGTGATTCAGTGGTCGGGCTTATTGTCGCCGAAGCGCTGTTTGAATTGAATCAGAGCGAAAGCGAGGGCGGTCTGAGCCTTATGAAGCACAGCCTCGTGCGTATGGAATCGCTTGCCGTCGCCGCTGAAAAACTAAAACTCGGCGATTTCGTGCGTTTGAGTTCAGGTGAGGAAAAGATTGGCGGAAGGCGAAATCCGGCAATTCTCGCCGATACTTTCGAGGCAGTCGTGGCGGCAATGTTTCTGGATGCCGGCTATGCGGCGGCGCGCGATTTTGTTACGCAAATAATGGCGGACGAGCTGCAAAGTGCAACGCCGCAAAGCTCGCTCGATTTCAAAACGCAGCTACAGGAGACATTGCAGGCGAACAAAATGAGCGCGCCGACGTATGAAGTGGTGCGAAGCGAAGGCCAGCCGCACGCCCGCGTATTTTATGTCGAGGCAAAATGGGAAACAGGCACTTCGACCGGAACCGGGCGCTCGATAAAGGCCGCTGAAATGATGGCCGCAAGCAACGCGCTTGAAATTTTGAATAGTAATAAAACAAGCAGCTAGATTTTTTATGGCGACTGACGAAAAAAAAGAAACAGAACAGACCAAACCAAAAGGCCCGCCGAAATCGGTATTTCGTGAATATTTCGAATCGTTTACGGTTACACTCGTAATGGCGATCTTCGGGATGACGTTTATCATTCAGGCCGTAACCGTGCCGACCGGATCGATGCAAAACACGATCCTGATCGGCGATTATTTACTTGTAAACAAATTTATTTTTAACCCCGGCGGCAACCCGCTTCCGTTTCTGCCGATGCGCGACATCGAACGCGGCGACATCATCGTTTTCAAATATCCCGGCAACAGTGTTAGGCCCGAAACCGATCGCGCACGCGGCCTTGTGAAATATCAATTGAATTACGTAAAGCGCGTCATTGGATTGCCGGGCGAAAAGGTCGAATTCAAAAACAATCAGGTTTATATTAATGACCAGCCTTTGCCCGAACATCGCATTATCGGAGTTGCCAAGGTAAAGGATGGGGCTCTTGATACGCGTGAATTCGAAGAGCGTCAACCAGATCAGAAATGGAGCGTTTATTACCATGAAGAAACGACAAAAGATGTTCGGGCAGGGATCGACCTGTCGACTCGCGGGTACAACTTTGGCGTGGAAGACAAACCGATGATTGTGCCACCTGACAGCTTCTTCTGTATGGGCGATGCCCGCGACGACAGCGACGATGGGCGCGGATGGGGTTTCGTGCCGCGTGAGCTAATTATCGGCCGCGCGATGTTCGTTTATTGGTCATGCGATCGCGGAGCATCTGACAAATGGTATGGCTGCCTGACCAATCCGCGCCTCAACCGTATAGGAAAATTCGTAAAGTAATATAAACCGTATAGGAAAATTCGTAAAGTAATATAGAGGTTGTCTAAAAAGCGGGAAAACTAAAGAAATGTAACCACGAAATCACAAAAAACTACACAAAATTCAGCCGTTTTTGATTTTATTTAGTGTTTTTTTGTGTAGTTTAGTGGTTACAGATTCTTCAAAAGTGACTTTTCAGACATCCTAATGAACAGGCTGAAGTCCCGTTTTTCTATTGATGAAATTCAAATTTAACGAAGAAGTTACCGGCGCTCTGCATTTCGATACGCCGATAGTTGCGCTTGAATCT
The DNA here is from genome assembly GCA_050748285.1 of Pyrinomonadaceae bacterium. Lineage (GTDB taxonomy): Bacteria > Acidobacteriota > Blastocatellia > Pyrinomonadales > Pyrinomonadaceae > OLB17. The sequence goes on along the minus strand of JBOGOW010000008.1, from coordinate 1,516 downwards.
ACCGTGATCGCCCACGGACTTCCGTATCCCGAAAACATCGAAACCGCATATAAGCTCGAACGCATCATCCGCGACTGCGGAGCAATTCCGGCGACCGTCGGCGTTTTCGACGGCGAAGTATGCGTTGGGTTGAACGAAGATCAGATCGAAAAACTCGCTACGTCGAAAGAGATAAGAAAAATATCCCGACGCGATCTTCCCGTCGCGATCTCAAAAAAAATGGATTGCGCCACGACCGTTGCCACCACCGCGTTCATTGCACATCGAGCAGGAATAAAGGTATTTGCGACCGGCGGTATCGGCGGAGTTCATCGCGGCGATCGAACCGATGTTTCTGCCGATCTTCCTGAATTAGCGAACACGCCGATCACGGTCGTATGTTCAGGGGCGAAGATAGTTCTCGATCTGCCCGCGACGCGCGAATGGCTTGAAACGCATGGGATCACGGTTCTTGGTTGGCAGTGTGATGAGATGCCCGCATTTTATTCCCATTCGAGCGGTTTGCAGGTCGATGAAAGAGTTGAAACGCCGCGCGAAGCTGCGCAGGCCGTAATCGCACGCGACGACATGGAAATGCGAAACGCTATCCTCGTTACCGTGCCGGTTCCTGCGGAATTTGAAATAGAGCGCGATGAACTTGAAAAGATCCTGGCCGAATCGCTTAAAGCCGCCGCACAGAATGGGATCAAGGGGAAAGATGTAACGCCGTTTCTATTAAACGAAATGTCAGAACGAAGCAGCGGACGAACGCTTGCGGCAAACATCGCATTGCTCGAAAACAACGCAAAAATCGCGTCGCAGATCGCAGCCGCGATTTAGCTATTTTTGACCTACCTCGGCGCGTTCGCGGAGCGAATCCAGGCGTTTGCGGGCTTCGGTCGCCTCCGGTGCGGATGCGAATTTCTCGACCAATTCATGCCAGCTTCCGCCGTCATAATAATACGACTTTGTCTCAGCGTTGAACTTGAACTTGATGCCGAGTTTGCGATAGCGATCAAGGCCGACGTAGTTGAGATAATAGCTGTGGAGCGGCGCGGCCGAGGCGGCCATCTCGCGCCGGTCGAGGCGGTTTGTTGCTTCGCGTGAAAGGCGAACAGCAGTTTCCTGGCAAAGGTCGCCAAAAAGCAAAAGTATCGAGGGACGAAACTGCGACGCCGGATAAAGCGTGAAATAATATGCCGCTATTTCGAGCTGTTCAAAACCGCTCGAAGCCTGAACAAGCCGTGCAAGACGTTCCTCGTCCGCGGGTCGGAATTTGCCAAAAACGGCATCGGCCTGCACCCATCCGAAATTATCGGGTTCGGCAGTGACCTTGAAAAACTTTACGCCATCGGCTTCACTAATGCCAAGAATTTTAACCACGCGTCCGCGCCGCATCCGCTGCACCGAATCGGAAAAAAGGCTCGGCGTCATACGCAAAAGTGAAAGTGTTTCATCCAAAACGACGGCAGTTTGCCCGATCTCTTTTGATCTTACAGATGCAGAACCAACCGGTTTCGCAGAAACCGGCCTTCGT
>JBOGOW010000007.1:11153-22588 GCA_050748285.1 Pyrinomonadaceae bacterium | reverse complement strand
GCAACTCCATCCCCTGATCCTCCTTTCAGTATCATTTCTGGATTGGAATATACTGAACGCAAGCTCACGTCAGCAGCCCGCAGGTTAGTAAAGGCTTTCTCTGCGGCTCGTTTTTTTGCAGAAGCCCGCGCGTTAGCAAGGGCGATATTAGATCGCAGCGGACAAAGAATTTTTAGCCGCAGACTTACGCAGATGGACGCAGATGATTTTTTCGTCTTTCCGGCTTTGCGTTAAACCGTAGAGAGTTGAGAGGCCGATGCTGTTCAGTCAGCCAGTCAACTGCCGCAGGAGCAGGCGACGCCGTCGGTGATGCGAATGTCGTCCAGGTATTGGCCCTCGCGGAACGTGCCGATGTCGGTGGCGACGCGCCAGCGAAGTTGGACGAATTGGCCGGCTGCGGCCGTTGGAAGTTTTACGGATGTGGTGATGAATTCGGCGGGGCGGTTTATGCCGCTCCAGCCGGACCAGCCCATGCGTCCGCCGAGCGGATTTTGGCAGCAGCTTTCGATAACGCCGTCGTATCCGCCGGATTCGAATTCACCGCCCGCCGCGATAATATCCTTCCAGGCGCCGTCGCCGATCTTGATCTCAAGTATAGAACCGTCGTAAAGCCGATTCCGCAGAAATGTGGTTTCTAGTTCGTACCAATTCTGAAAAGTGAGCCGTGCGTTTGGCGTCGTGACCGCAAAAACGGGCGACGCCAATTCGTTGATGCCGACCTGTATCGGCGCCGGTGAAAAGACGCTGCCGCCCGGCGATGTGTTGCGTTTGCGGGAAACCGTCCAGTTTCTCGCCGTGGCAGACAAACCGTCGTTTCGCGCCGCCGAACGCGTCCAACGCGGAGGAAGATACGCTGGCAAACCGCGGTCAAAACTCTCACTCAGTACTACGCGATCCCGTCCGGTTGGAATTTGTATCGTTACGTTTCCCAAATAGGTCGAGCCATCGGTCAATGCAAAAACAGCAATGAGCGGAGTACCGCAATTATGATTCGAATTGGCGGTAAAGGTAAACGGCCGCGAAACAGGCGAACCGCCCGAAGCGATATTTCCGTAATATTGTTCTTTTCCGGGCGAGGTAATTCCGCCGCCGGGAAGCAGCCGTGCGGTAACATCGGAAGCATTTGAGGAGCCGAGATTTTGCAGTGCGATCTTAATCGTTACGGTCTCGCCGGGATCGATCGCGCTGTCGAGCGAACAGCTTTCGGCGGTGATTTGGCTGCCCGAAAACTGTATGGCAGGGATAGGTTCGAGCTTAAAATCGAGGATTGCTCTTTGCCCATCCGCGAGCGATATGTTCTCGGTCGAATCACGATAACCGAATTTCGAAGCCACAAGTTCATAGTCGCCCGGCGGCATTCGAAACGGCCCGTATGCGCCGGCTTCATCCGAACGCCGCGAGTAAGCCGCCGCCGACAAATTCGCGCCCTCGATCGTCTGACCCGTTATAGAATCTCGAACCGTTCCGCTCACGGTCGCCGCCGGCGCCGCCGTACATTCGTCAAACTTGAAATTGCCGATTCGCGTAAGCCAACCGAAATCGGAGAACATCTCGCTTTCGAGCGAGTAGTATGCGTTGGTTATCCAAAACGTGCAGTCGTCGGTCGGGTCAACACGCATAGCGCTGTATTCGCCCCAACGCCACCCGAAGCCTTTCTGCACACCGGTTCCGGCGATCAATGTTTGTTCGGGGCGAAACACGTTCGACGGGTCATCGGCGAGTTTGCCCGAATAATTTATCGAAACGCGCTTTTCATCCGATACGGAATTGTATTGGACGGCCAGATTTCCCTGATTATCCTGCGCGGCGGATCCGATCCATCGGCTCGAATTCGGATCGCCGATCGTGGTTTGAACAAATGGCTGAAATCCGTTGCCGGAGTTGCGAAATTCGTAAACCCGCACGCCCGCGTGATAGGGTTGACCGGTCGCGGAAGTTCGCACAGTTTGGTTCGCGACAAGACTTTGACGGTTTGCGAGATTTCGATACGCAAGACGCGACATCAGCGTATCGCTTACAGCATCCAGCGGCATGCCGGGCGGCGGCTGCGAAATGTCTGCACGTCCCTCGTTGCTGGTCGGGTCGAATGGTGCGACGAAGACCGGGCTTTCAGGTCGTTCCGTAAATGTCGTCAGCGACGGCTGCTCGAAATTCGGCTGGAATTCGAATAGCCTGATCGCATCGATCGGCTGTCCGTATTCGTTTGCGTTATGCGTTGCTATAATTTCAGCAGCTCCGGCAGGCGGCGGCGTGAATCCATCCAGATCGGCCGGCAGCATTCCAACCGCGAACGGCGTGCTCGAAGGCCGCGAAACATAAACATAACCTGCACTTGAATCGCCCATGAGCAGTTTCCGACGGTCGAAAGCAAAGATACCGTTACCGACGAAATTGCTGCCGAAATACTCGTTCGTCGTCATGTAATAGCCATCCGGCCACATCGATATTTTCGGGAAATCGTTCAGCCGGACGTTTGGCATCACGAATTCATATACATACCACTGCCCGGTCGGATCACCGGTAACCGAAACCGCGATCATCTGCCGATACGGCGGAAAGTTAGTGCAAACCTGGCTTATCAGCCAACGGTCGGCAAGTTGATCGTAAATAATATTCGGGAGGCCGTCGTTTCGATTCGAGCAGGCGGTTCCGAGATTTGTAAAAAGGCTGCTGATCCTCGCCGGCGGTGTTAACGGATTGCCCGATTTATCAAAGACGCGAAAAAGCGAATTCACGACCTGAACGTAATGATCCGGCCCCGCGGCACCTACCATATCCGGCGGGGCGATCAACAGCCCAAAGGTTGATACATTGTCTTGACTCGAAAGCCCATCGAACGAATTAGACGCAATTGAAATCGGCGTGCCCGTGAACTCGGCAAAAACGGGGTTTTTCTCGTCAATGGCAAACGGAAACGAATCGCGGTGGTCTATCAGTTTTCGCCCGCGATCGGAATAGACTAATTGTGCACTCGTCGAACGTTGGTAATTCTCTCTCTTCGAAGTCACCGACACCGGTTCGGACATTGAAAACGCCGCCGCCGTCCGGCTCTCGATATTCGATTCAACAAGTTCATTTGTACGTATTCCGAATGATGCCTGAGATGGTTTGTTTGAATAAAAATAGCCCGCAACGATGACCGCAGCCGCAATTGCGCCCACCAAACCCAGCTTTGACACTTTGCAAAATAAATATTCGATAAAAAGATAATAAGCGCTTATTGATGCAACGACAAGGGTTTTTTCGATAAAAAACGAACAGCCTGCATTTTATACCGGGCTCAGGACAACTACCGAGACACGCCGCTTTGCATCGTCGAGAAACACGACGATATCTGCGGCGATCCGTTCCTGACGAAGAATCGAATTTATCTCGGTTCTTTTTTCATCGAGCGTCGGCATCAGAAGGCCGGGAAACCGACGTCTAAAATCCGCAACGAAAGTATTCCGATAATACGCTTCCTCATCCTTCGGCGTGATGACAATAAAAGACGCAAAACGAAAATCGATAAATTTTTCGATCGCGATCCGGTCGGAGATCAACCGGATGAAATTTTCGTCATTCACGGAACTAAAACCTACCTCGCGCAGACGCGATTCGAATTCGCCGGATGTCGGAAAAAATGCGAGGATCTCTTTTATTTTTACGGCGATCTCGTTATCGGAAACGGCATTGCGATGGACGCGCTTTGCCTCAAGCGCAAACAACCTCTCGTCGATCATCTTTTGGAGAGCAAGATTCAGATCATCGGACGACGCCGGATTCAGCCGCGTGCCGGGTTGCAGCGCCATTTGCCAGCGAAGATCGGAAAGCGTGATAAGTTCGGTCTGAAATCCGTCGCTAACCGTTGCAACCGTTTTATCTACGGTTTTTTGTGCGCGGATCGATACATCGAAGCAGATTAGCAACATCAGTCCGATCAAAACAATCCCAATTTTTAAGCGGCTAAATCCGACCATAAAGAGCTAATACCGATTTTTGCGTCAATCTGACCGATAGTCAATGCGGCCAACAAAGTTAAAACTCTTGACACAATGCTAAAAACACGGTTAAATCATAGTTGTGAGCATTTCGCTCATTTCTCGCCGACGAAACCATTCTTGCCCCTGTAATTGGTTACAAACATTAGATCAACGGCGAATCACTAACAAAATGCCATCGAACACCGCGGTGGGAAGTATCGCCAGGTCAAACGCTCGCCATTCGTCAATGGGCGACGGCTCGGATGAATTAAGATTCATATCAGACCTCGGCAGAAGCCTGCTTTTTACCGTTCACCCAAAAAAAGTTGCAAGTCGCGTCGCTTCGGCCATACAGTTTCGCGCGGATGCCGAGGTGTGCGCCTTCGTTGCCGAACTCGAAAATATAGGCGTCGTAAACTGCGCCTTTGATCGAAAGGGCGAGCTGCATTCTAATTTTCTTCACAAGGCAAAGTTCGAAAAATGGCTCGAATTCATGCCGCCAAAGATCGGGCATCCGTTAGAAAAGCGTTCGGAGTTTTTGCTGTCCGAAGCTTCGCACAAATTTGAGTACGTTTCGCCGCTTCACATAAACGGCGAGGTTAAGGGCGCGATCATCGCAGGATTCGCCGAAAAGAACGACCTTTCGGAATCGGCCGGTCGCTTGATCGAGGCTGCCACGCAAATGGCGGCGATGAGCGTAAATCTTTCTGCCCACTATGAAACGGCGATCAACAACTCGATAAATCAGGCGAAAGAAGAGCATCGGCGATTTACAGAATCGGTTCTCGACGCCCTGCCTGTTTCGATCTATGTCGTTGATCGTGATTACCGGATCGTTACATGGAATCGGCATCGTGAAAATGGAAACCAGGGAATTTCGCGCGATTCCGCGATCGGGCGAAATGTATTCAGCGTACTCGCGCGTTATCCTGAGGGCCGCGTCAGGCAGGAATTTGAGCGTGCGTTTGAAACTGGTGAGATCGAGCGCATCGAACAGCAAACAGTTGACGACGACGGGGCGACAAAGCATTGGCTCGTGAGCAAGGTGCCGATGTTAGACCCCGAAACCGAACAGGTCTCGCACGTGATCACGGTCGGTGAAGACGTTTCGCTTCGCGTTGAGGCGATCCATGCCGTGGGCCGCGCCGAAAAACTTGCGGCGGTCGGTCGGCTCGCGGCCGGAGTTGTGCACGAAATAAATAACCCGCTTGCGACGATCTCGGCCTGCGCCGAATCGCTCGAGCAGCGCGTTGAAGAAGGAGCGTTCGAAGGCAGCGACGCGATCGATGACCTTACGGAATATCTTGGCCTTATTAAGAGCGAGGCGTTTCGCTGCAAATCGATCACAACCGGGCTTTTGGATTTCAGCCGTCTTCGCAGCGGCGAACGTCACCCGCTTGACGTTGGCGAAATAATGCGTTCGTCTGCGAACTTGGTCGCGCACCAAAAACGCGGCGAACAGATCGAATTCGATATTCAGATCGCGGACGATCTTCCAATGGTCAATGCCGATGGCGGACAGCTTCAGCAGGCGGTTATCGCTCTTGCGACCAACGCTGTCGATGCGATGCCGGACGGCGGCAAACTTACATTTCGCGTAATCGCAAATCCTAAAAGCGTCGCGATCGAGGTCGAAGATACCGGCACTGGAATTCCGGTAGAAGATATGTCCAAGATCTTCGAACCGTTTTTTACCACAAAAGAAGTAGACAAGGGAACGGGTCTCGGCCTAGCGGTTTGCTACGGCATCATTTCCGATCACGGCGGTAGGTTGAACGTCCGCTCAAATATCGGAAAAGGTACAACGTTTACGATTCTTCTGCCGATTGCTAGTAGAGAGTAGAGAGTTGAGAGTTGAGAGAAAGATGGCTGGATTTAAGAAATTTGAGGAGATACATGCTTGGCAAAAGGCACGATTGGCAACGAAGCGCGTCTATGAACTGACCGGCGAAGGAAAGTTTGCAAAGGATTTTGGCTTGCGCGACCAAATCAGACGGTCGGCCGTTTCAATAATGGCAAATATCTCAGAAGGTCAAGGTCGTTTTTCAAATAAAGAATTTGCTAACTTTCTCAATATGGCACACGGTTCGGTTGCCGAAACACAATCACATCTGTATGTTGCGACGGATCTCGGTTATTTGGACGGTGATACGTTCTCGGAGTTGTACAATCTGCTTGGCGAGGTCGCCAAAATGACGATGGCCCTAATAAAACAACTTCGATCTTGAACTATCTATCTCTCCACTTTCCTCTCTACTCTCAACTCTCAACTCTCTACTCTCAACCTCCCCCAAAAATGTATGGCAAAACTCCTAGTTGTTGATGATGAAAAAAACCTACGGCTCGTGATCCAGAAGGAGATGAGCCGGCAGGGTCACGAAGTCGAAACTGCACCCGAAGGTCAAGCGGCATGGGAGCTTATGGAAGCGCGCGATTTCGACGTGCTCCTATGCGACATAAATATGCCGAGGCTCGACGGAATGGGACTGCTTCGACGCATGATCGAAAAAATGCCGAATCCGCCCGAGGTGATAATGCTGACCGGGCAAGGCACGGTCGAAACCGCGATCGAGGCGATGAAACTCGGTGCTTACGATTACCTCACAAAACCGTATCGCATTGCCGAACTTTCGGCCCTTGTAAGGCAGGCGGCCGAGAAAAAACAGTTAAAGACCGATAACGTGCGCCTGCGTGCGCAGATCGAACGCTCGGCCGGTTCGACGCCGGAGATCATAGCCGAATCTGCGCAGATGAAGGAAGTGCTCCGCCTTGTCCGCCGTGTCGCCCCGTCGGATACATCGGTTCTGATCACGGGCGAATCGGGAACCGGAAAAGAGCTTGTCGCACAGGCGATCCATCGTCTGAGTTCTCGTGCTGACAAGCCCTTCATCGATCTCAACTGCGCCGCTTTGCAGGATACGCTGCTTGAATCAGAACTATTCGGATACGAAGCCGGTGCGTTTTCCGGTGCGCGAAATCGCAAACTCGGCCTGTTCGAATTGGCCGATGGAGGCACGCTTTTCCTCGACGAGATAATGGAAATGCCGGCGCAGCTTCAATCGAAGTTACTTCGTGCGATTGAGACGCGTTCGTTCTTTCGGGTCGGCGGGTTGAAAAAAGTCGAGGTTGACGTGCGTCTTCTCGCGGCGACGAACCGCGATCCAAAGGTTGCGGTTGCAGAAGGCGTTTTTCGCGCCGACTTGATGTATAGGGTGAATAATTTTGAGATATTTATTCCGCCGCTTCGTGAGCGTCGAGAGGATATCGAACCGCTTGCGCAGCATTTGCTGAAACAGGTTGCGGCATCGAACACGCCCGAACTGACGCAGCCGGTTCTTGAGGCATTGACCGCGTTTTCGTGGAGCGGCAATGTGCGTCAATTGCGCAACTGCCTGGAGCGCGCCGCGTTGCTCGCAGACAACGGTCGTATCACGGTCAGGGAATTGCCGCCGGAAGTAATGCTTCGAAGCGAAACGCCGAACGTTTCCGTAAGTTTTGGCACACCGCAGTCGCACGGCGTTAGCTCATTTCAAAACACTTCAACGACGAACCTGCGCGATTCGGAAAAGGAGCAGATCATTAACGCTCTCGACCGAACAGGTTGGCACCGTGGAAAAACTGCCGAACTCCTCGGCATCTCGCCTTCGACGCTTTACCGCAGGCTTCGCGAATACGATCTTGATATAAGGTAAGAATTTATGTGTAAAAGACTAATATACATTGCCGTCATTGTTTCTCTTGCTTCGACCGCTGCCACCGCTCAGCTGCTGTCAAACGGCGGCGAGGTCGTGGACGTATTGGATGCGAAAACCATTGTGGTCGCCGGTGCGACCGGAAACGTAAAAGTCGAACTGCATTCGATCGAGGTGCCAAATGCGGGCCACCCGATGTATGAAACGGTCAAGGCTCACCTGCGAAAATTGCTTGTCGGAAAGGTCGTTGAGTATAGGCCTATCGGCCTCTCGTCCGACCGCGTTGTCGGTCGCGTTACGTTAAAAGATGTTGACGTCAGCCAGCAATTGCTTCGCGACGGCGCGGCATGGCTTCCGTTGTCAAAAAACGCCGAAAACGCCGTTTACTCTTCGATGGAAGCTTTGGCAAAAGCGGAAAAACGCGGGATCTGGGCCGATGCTAAATTCGACCCGCAAAGCGCAATGCCGAAACAAAAAATGGCCGTTGATGTAGAAACTGTCGAAACCGCATCTTCGCGCAGGCTGCGGTCGGCGTCGGCGATGGCAACCGAAAAAGCTGCCGATAAGGGAAACAAAGGCGGTTACTGGAGCGACAAAAATCCTGCAATCGGCAATATTGGCGCCCTTAACCATGGCTATAATGCGAAGACCAGGCTCGGTTACGTCGGCACACCTTTATTGGGTGTTACGGAACTCGATAAAACAATAGCACCGGATCAAAAGACGGCGATCGACATCACCTATTATTACAAGGAAGATGAGGTGAATGGCCGCACGGGAATTTTCGTCGTCACATTGATTTCGAACTCAATAACCTGGCGGTTTCAAAAAAACAATGACCTGATTATCGACGGTGAAAAACACCTTGTAATTGGAAAAGCAAAACGAACATACAGCACGACCGCCATCGGAGTTAGAGAAAAGCTGACATACGAGATCTCGCGTGACGCCGTATCGAAGATCGCAAACGGCAACACGAATTTAAAGATCAATGATTATATGATCTACCCGTCGAGTTTTGCGTATTTAGTTCTCTATAACATGCTCCAGATTTCCGGCGATAGCAAGCTGGCCGAAACCCCGAAAGCAAAATCAAAAATGTAGCCGAGAATTAGTTCCGCGATTGCGCGGCAATGACGGAAGGTTGCTCAGTTCATTCATCGCGTGAAACGTATTTTTTCGAAACAGAATAGAATAAATATCGCTGATCGGACAAAGGCATTAGTTTTTCTTCAATGCTCAGCCCTGCTGCCAGCATCGCCGACTTTACCGTTTTACCGCCAAAGAATAAGTAATTGCTCAGGCCAGACCATTTTAACAGAGACGGCAGTTTTGGAGCGAATTTATCCAACGCCCGGCAGGTTAGGTTCTCAATGCGCCGTTTCGGCACCTCGCTGAATTGTGTTGCTATTACTTCGGCTCGTTCTTTCAATCCACATTCTGCCAACACCGTTTTCAAAAATCGAGCCTTCTTTTCTTTCGATTCGATCAGCGTCGCTCGAAGATCTTCACGCACAATCAAACACGGAATGGCCGGCAAACCGCCGCCCGAACCAACGTCGGTAAATTTTGCATTCTTCGGCAAAAATTCGATCATCGTCAGCGATTCCAAAATATGCCGCGTAGCAAATTCCTCCGGCTCGCACGGCGCAACCAGATGAAGAAGCTCATTGTGCTTTAGAACAAGTTCGTAATAATCGGCGAGGCGTTCAATGGCAGTGTAAGAGATCGCCAATGCGAATAATTTTTCGTGAGTCTTAATTGCAGAAACGAATTCGGAGCGCATAGATTGGAATGCAAAAGCCCGCGCGTAAGCAAGGGCGATATTAGGTAATTCAATTCCGGGTATCGCCCTTACTGACGTGCAGGCTTGTGCAAAAAAATTGGTGCGGACGAGAAGAATCGAACTTCCACTCCCTCGCGGGAACAGGCTTCTGAGACCTGCGCGTCTACCAGTTCCGCCACGTCCGCAGGGCGAACAACGAGAATACTAATTCGACCGCCGAAATTCAAGAATTGCATTGAGTTTTGTTATATTCGAATTTAATGGCGTTAGATATAAAGCAAAACCTGATCAACATCCGACGGCGGATAACGAAGGCCGCGAAACGCTCGGGGCGCGACCCATCTGAAATAAAACTTGTGGCCGTCAGCAAAACGCAGCTGCCCGCAGCGATTCGCCGGGCGCTCGATGCGCGCGTTGTCGCATTGGGTGAAAACAAGGTTCAGGAAGCCGAGACAAAGATCGAAAAAGTCGGAGCAACTGTCGCCGAATGGCATCTGATCGGCCACCTTCAAAAAAATAAGGTGCGAAAGGCGGTGCAGCTTTTTCACGTGATCCACACGGTCGATTCGCCCGAACTTGCGCACCGTCTCGAACGTATCTGTGAAGAGGAGCGCCGCGGTCGATTATCGATCCTGGTTCAGGTTGATCTTGCCGGTGAATCGGGTAAATTCGGCGTCGCGGAAAAGCATTTGCAGATGTTGGTTGAATCTTTGAAACGTTGTCGGCGGCTTACGTTCGACGGGCTGATGATCTTGCCGCCATACGCGGATGACCCAGAAGAATCGCGTCCATATTTTGCGCGGCTTCGTGAAATACGCGATCGTCTTGTACGTGAAGGAGCGTTTACACATGGCCGCGGCGAGCTTTCGATGGGCATGAGCCATGATTTCGAAGTGGCGATCGAAGAAGGCGCAACCATCGTCCGCGTCGGAACCGCGATATTTGGGGAAAGAAAATAATGGCCACAGATAAGCACAGATAAAGACTGATATAAGAAATAGGAACTGGAAAACCAGCTTTACTTGGCGGGATTTCGGACAATCAATATAAAGCATCTGTGTCAATCTGTGTTTATCTGTGGACAATAAGCTCTTATGTTAACTCTTACGGTTTACCCGATTGTTTGGATGATCTTGTGGGGCATCTTTTTGGTGTTCCTTGCGTTTATGATCCTGCGCCTGATATTCAACTACGCCGACCCTAACCCGTTCGGCAAAATCGGCAGATTTGGTTTCAGGATACGCAAGCTCACTGAAAAATGGGTCTATCCCGCAGCGAGATTTCTGGCGAATTTTCGCGTCGATACGCGCCTTGCGCCGATCGTTACGCTTTTTATCGGATTGGTTGTTACATACTTTTCAAGTCAGATAATCGGCAATATTTTTTTCGTGATCGACGGCCTTTCTGCGGGATTTATAACCGGCAATCCAAAGATGTTCATCGGCTTCGTTCTTTACGGTCTGCTGAGCGTGCTTATTCTTTTTATCCTGATCCGCTTTGTTTCGCATTGGTTTGTTTTTACCCGCAATACGTTTCTAGCTTTTGTGATGCGAGTAACCGATCCGATAATGCTTCCGGTTCAAAAACTCATCCCGCGAATTGGAATGTTTGACATTTCCGCAATGCTCGTCTTGATACTGATAGGTTTACTTCAATCCGTCGTCTTGAATATATTTGTTCGCAATTGAGCAATCATGTAATTAAATACAAGCGGAGGCCTAAACTTCAAAAGATTCATTCGTCGTCCGCTTCGTCTTCTTCGTCGGGTTTAATCCCGGCGGTCATCAGGTCAAAAGCCGGCAGCCGCGCGATCTGCGGCATCCTGGTTTGGCCTTTTACAGAGAACCAGATTATTTCGTTCAGCTCGCGCGGATTTGCCATATCGGCGCGGATTAGATTTTGGCGGTCGGTCATTCGCATGTATTCGAGCATTGCTGCCGACGGCCTTTCAGGCGGATAGAGATTGTCTAGGGCGACGGTCGGCAAAATGGCTAG
>JBOGOW010000007.1:0-11143 GCA_050748285.1 Pyrinomonadaceae bacterium | reverse complement strand
CGTCGCGTTTGCGTCAAGAAAGTTCCTCGGCGCGATGCCGAGACAAAGTTCGATCGTGCGGATCAGGCTGACGGTATTATGCAAATCGTGAACGAGTATTCCGTGACGGTTATATGCCGAGATCACCAGCGCAGGCGAACGGTGCGCATCTACGTGATCGGGACCGTCCTGCGCATCGTCCTCGACAATAAAGATCGCCGTATCTTTCCAATAGGGGCTGTTCGAAACGTCCTGAACAAGACGGCCAATCGCATAGTCGTTCTCGGCTACATAAAACTGCGGAGTAGGTGTTCCACGATGCAGTCCGGCGGTGTGGTCGTTGGACATTCGCACCACTGAAAGATTTGGCATCCGGTCGCTTTTGCCGGCATCGAGATCGGCAACGAATTGTTTGAAATCCGCAGCCCAGGTTCCGTACCGCGAGTTGCCGCGAAAACGCTGATCGGTATTACTATCAGAAACAGCGGGATCGATCGTTGTCGAAGATTCGCGGGCCGCCCGATATGATTCAGTTGTAAACGAATCGGGCGTGTTCTGGTCGAAGTTTCTATGGGTTGTAGAAATGTTCCCTTCGAGAGATCGTTTTGTGCCAAACGCCGCGAGCGTCGGTGAAATGTCCGGGTAACTCTTTGGCTTGCGGGTATTTACCTCTTTTACATCTTCCGCCGAGATCGTTCCTACGAACTCGCCGTAGTTGCGGTGAGTTAATCCGGAACGCTGTGCTGCGTCCCATAAATATAGCGTTTCGGGTTCCGCAACATCGCGGTTGCCGCGTAAGTCGGGTGCGAATTTTTTAAGATAATTCGCAATGTCCGTTTCGCTGGCAGGAAGATCGAACACGGGTGCCAACGCAACAGGCGGCTGGCTTGATGGAGGATCGTATGATGGCAGGCGATTAAATCCCTCGTAATCGTATGTGCGCCCGCGGCCTGAATAATTCCATCGAAATGCTTTGTCAACGTAATCGTTCGAAAAAGCTGCCGTTGACCAGTTATGGCCGTCGGGCGATGCCTCGGCATTGACGAAAAACCTATCGAACAGGCCAAACCGCAAAGCAAGTGCTCTGACGTTCGGTGTGATTTCCTGCCGTTCGCCGCTCGGAGATTTTGCAGCATCACCGGCTCCGAAGATAGCCACTGACGAGTCGCCGTCAGCCTTATTTCCGTCGCCCGACGCAGCAAGATCGCCGAATATCTGATCGTAGGTCCGGTTTTCGCGAATGATATAGATGACATGTTTGAACGGCGATTTGCCGCCCGCAAAGATATTCTTCTTTTCGCGACCAAGCAGGCCGTTGCTCCGCATCACGGTTTGGGTGTAAGCGAAAAGCTTCTGTTCATCCGGTATGTTTACAAGGCTGATGTTGCCCTCGACTATCGCGGCGCTGTACATTCCGCGTCTGCCGGGAAACTGTTCGTTGGGAAGATTCGGATACATTCCGGTCTCATTCGCTTTTGTCGAAGAATTCTCGGCACCTGTGCCTTTTCCGTTCGCAATAAAAAGCTGGTTTCCTATAACGGTTACGGCAGACGGATAATTCCCTGTTGGAATAAAACCGGACAACTTAGATCTTTCACGTGAATTCTTCGAAAGCCCGACTACGGCGACAGCGTTTGCATGTGCATTTGCGACAAAAAGCGTTTGTTCGTTTTCACTAAGAGCCAACCCTTCTGGGCTGCTGCCTATTAGTGCATTCTCCGCAAGCCGGACATTGATAGTTTCAACCAACTTGTCCGTCGCGGTGTCGATTACCGAAACTGTGTCGGCGTTTGAATTTACGACAAAAAGCTGCGTCTGCGTCTTGTTCAGAATCATGGCCGTGGGATGACGGTCAACTGGGATATGCGAGAGCTTGTATTTCTGACTCGGGTTTATCACCGCAATAGATCCGTCACCCCAAAGCGAAACGTAAATCTTTGCAACGCTGCGGCCTGTCGTTTTGATTTTAACGTCATACGGGTAAACGGGCTGTGTAGATGCCGGACGATGAAGATCGACCCGCTGGATTTTGCGCGTGTCGCGAATGTCGGAAACAATTCCGAGAGTATCACCTAGATTGTTTGCCGCAAACAATGTCGTGCCGTCCGGGCTAAGACTTAGACCGGTCGGGTAAACCGCTGCAGCGTTTCCGTTGTAGTTTGGCGAAGGAACATTTTCGGCGAATGCTGCGACATCGATAAACGGCGCCGTGAATGGCGTGTCGGGTTTGTTAGCCGGGGCAAGCGGATTCGCTGCTCTTGGGTCGAAACCTAGTATCCATATCTTGTTTTCATAGCCGCCCGAAAGATAGAGCTGATAGGTGCCGTCCGGCTTTGTATTCGTGTCGAACGCGAGACCGACATTCGCACTCTGTGGCGACGGGAAATAGACATTTTGAATTACCTTTGGTTCCGGCTTTGCATTGAGATCGATAACGGATATCGTTTGCTGTGCTTTGCTCCTCGAATTGAACAAAATTCCGTAGCCGCTGTTAACCGCGATCAAATAACGGCCTTTGCCGTCAAGTCCCATAGTGTCAGGCGTTCGGACAAAATTCATTGTCAATGGCGCTACTGCGATCTCGCTCGTGCCTGCATCGATAAGAAGCTTGCCGGCCGGTTTCGGGGCTTCGATTCCTGCGTTCTCAGCTTTAATGTCGGCGCTTGATCGGTTCGACCCGAAATAAAGCAATGCCAAAAAAGTAAAAACCGTAAGTAAACACAAAATTACAAGCGATCGACTATTAACAGCTATCGGCATTGAATTTCTCCCGTAAGTAAAATGGCATTCGTTATAATATCCGAACTACGGTTAAATTTGTATTAACGCTAGAGACGATTTAAATAATGCCTTTGGAAACTGTGAAATCAGATGGAGACGTGGTGTTTGGAAATAACGGCTCCACGCTTCCGCCTAAAACCGAGATAGTTTGCGAATACAACGGCGCGTTTAAAATAAAACTTAGATCATCGCCTATAATGGGATATGCAAATCTGGAACTCGTTAAGCTTTTCGCAAATTCTTTTGGTGTGGCGAAATCGTCAGTGGAAATCGTTGACGGCCACACTTCCAGAACCAGAAGGTTATGCATCTCAGGCATTTCTGCTCAACAAGCTAAAAAATTAAGATAAACATTGACGCTTTTTGGCGCAATGCGGTTGTGCTACTCTGTATCAATGGGAGAAATCACGATAAAAGTTCCGCAAAATATTAATCGATCATTTGTGATCGGGAGCAAGAGCTCGGCCGATGAGATTTTGAGAGATCTGGAACGACGATCAACTACAAATGCGGCTAAAAACGGAGGCGGAACGATGCGATTTAATCGCTTGAAGACCTTGGTCAAAGGTTATCGCAATAGACCCGATTCCGACACTATTTCGGCAATTACTACCGCGAATGAATGGCGTGAGCGATGGCAAAAATAGACCTGCTGCTTGATACAAATATTCTGATAAAGATTTGGCGTGGTGATGCGGAGTTAGAACAGGAAATCAACAAATTTGGCTGCGCGATCGATACGGTAGTATGTCTCGAGTTTCTCCAGGGCGTAAATAAAAAACAGCAGAAGAGGGCCGACGAATTTGTTAAACGGTTCGAGTTTTTGCCTTTTACACCGATGATATCGCAACTTGCCGTTGGTTTAATCCGAAAATTTTCACACAAAGAGGGTTTGAGGATGCCGGATGCACTTATTGCGGCGACTGCGCTTGACCTAAACCTTCCTTTGCTGACATTGAACAAAAAGCATTTTGAATTTATTAACGGGTTGGACCTTATTTAGATAGATTTTTTGCGTGAAGAAACTGCACGTTCATTAACACTCGCGTTCGCGCAGAAATTGAAACTTATGTCAGGACACAGTAAGTGGCACACAATAAAGCATAAAAAGGGAGCGCTCGACGCAAAGCGCGGCAAGATCTTCACAAAGCTTATTAAGGAAATCACGGTAGCCGCGCGGACCGGCGGGAGCGGCGATGTTGAGGCAAACGCGCGTCTCCGCAAGGCTGTAACCGACGCTAAGGCGCAGAATATGCCGAACGACACCATCGACCGCGCCATCAAACGCGGCACCGGTGAGCTCGAAGGCGTAAATTACGACGAGATCACATACGAAGGCTACGGCCCGAACGGCGTTGCCGTGCTTGTCGAAACGATGACCGACAACCGCAACCGCACGGTCGCGGAATTAAGACACATCTTTTCGAAAAACGGCGGAAATCTTGGCGAAGCCGGCTCTGTCGCATGGATGTTCGACCAGAAAGGCTATATCGTCATCGACAAAGCCGCCAAAAGTGAGGACGCGCTTTTCGAGATCGTCATCGAAGCCGGCGCCGACGATATGCAGGACGAAGGCGACGTTTACGAAATTTTCACAACGCCCGATAAATTAGACAACGTCAACGACGCCATCAAAGCCGCCGGTATCGAACCCCAAGCCGCCGAACTCTCAATGATCCCCCAAAACTACGTGCGACTGGAAGGCCCAGACGCCAAAACAATGCTAAAACTCTACGAGACAATCGACGACAACGACGACGTCCAAAAAGTCTATGCCAACTTCGACATTGACGAAAGCGACATGGTATAGACTCTAAGGTTTTGGTACTTCCAAATCCTGGCAAATCTTCTTCGCTAAGAAATCGTTGATCTCGCGATGGCGAGGAACCGCGGTTGACTTGCGTTTACGACGATTTACGTAAACCGAATGGTTTCCGCCTTCGCGAAGCTTTTCACAGCCGTGGCGTTCGAGATGTCGAAGGAGATCGCGGAGCTTCATGCGGCTTTGAGAATAAAGGGTTCTCTAATTACTTCGTCACCATTCATAGATTCTTCAGCCAGTTGGCGATTTGCTTCAAGCACTAGTCGAACGGCTTCATTAAGATTTTCGCGCGTTTCTTCGAGGGTTTCTCCCTGAGTATTTGCGCCCGGAAGTTCTTCAACGAAGCCGATATAACCTTCTGGAACTTTTTGAAATACTGCGGTTAAAGTCATAGTCTCATTATACTGTAACTTCATACTGCTGAGCGACTGCAAGCTGCCGCTCTCTATTTGCAGCGAAGGCTATACAAGCGCGAATTTCCTCGTGGGTCAGTTCCGGAAAATCCGAGAGAATTTCATGTTCGGTCATTCCACCGGCGAGATATTCGGGAATATCCTGGACGGTGATACGCATCCCGCGGATACACGGCTTTCCGCTGCGTTTGCCAGGTTCAATTGTAGGGAGCTTTGAAAAACCAGGTGCGCCGTTCCAGAACATGCGTTGAGACGTTTCTTATTCGTGCATTCGTGGCAAAAAACAAAAAAATCGGCCACGAATGCACGAATAAGGGTCAACTCGGACAAGTGTTAGTTCCAAAACGGCATGACACAAAAAACCAGGGGAAGTTTTTCAAAGAACTCTTGTAATAATTTCGCGGTAATCCATATGCCATATGATAACAGGAAACGGGTAGTAAATTAAGCATATTGTCTTTTGCATTTGCCGACAACAACGAAAGCGAGGTGGAATAATGCAGAGCCTCAATTTTGCTTGCGAATTTCCTCACGGTCTGTGATATTATCCGAACTGAAAAAATTCAAACAATTGTGTTTTACTGCCGGAGGTTTTTATGAAGTTTGCTATTGGGCTTTTGGTCGTTTTGGTTGTCATAACCGGATTTGCAGAACGGGCGCATTCACAGGCTAACGAAATTTGCAGTGAGTTCGGCGGCTCTGTTTGGCTGGATGCGAGGGTGGTTTATGGGGTCGTAACGATCACCGGAATTGACAGCACAAGAAAGTTTCCAAAAGTAACGGTTTCGTTGACAAACGGCGGAAGATCATTGGCAAGTCAGACCGTCGATCGATCTGGCAAGTATTGCTTCCGCGATGTGGATGGCGGCGGCGGAACCCTTATTGTCGAATACGAAGGTATCGAGGCTGGACGACAGATACTCCCGCAGGGAACCAGGGAGCTAAAGCAATTTCAGCAGGATTTTGCTATCGACGTCAGTCCGGCGAAAACGGCAAAGCCAGGCGTAGTTTCCGCCAAACAAGGTTACCAGCGAAGCGAGAAAAATACCGCAATGTTTGAGGAAGCCAGCACTGCGCGCAAAAGCGGCAAACTCGATAAAGCTGTTCCGTTATTCAAAGAGATCGTAAAAAACGATCCGGGCGACTATGTTTCATGGGGCCAGCTCGGTGCTATTTACTATGAACAAGACAATTTTGCCGAAGCGGAAACCGCATACCAAAAAGCCTTGGCCGCAAAACCGGAACTAAGTGCCGTGATGACGAATCTGGGCAGAATATATTATGCTCAAAAAAAATTCGAACAGGCGATCGAGATCCTGGAAAAAGCCACGCAAACGGATCCTACATCGGCAAAGGCTTTTCAGCTTTTAGGCGAATCGTATATTTATTCGCGAAAGGGCAGTTTGGGCGTTGCGGCTCTGAACGAGGCGATCCGACTTGACCCGATCGGGATGGCAGAATCTCACTTGTTGATGGCAAGGTTGTATGACGCCGCCGGATTGAAAAATCTTGCTTCGAAAGAATTTCGGATGTTTCTCGAAAAGGTGCCGCAACATACCGACCGCAAGAAGCTCGAACAATACATTAAAGAAAACCCGGAATAGACGATTGAATTTTCGATCCCGGATCGGAGAAGCACGGAAACCGAAGATGTTCAGTGTTCGTCATTCGTTCGCGTGTTCGCATCATTTTCTACGCTGTTAAGAATGTCAATTCGATCAACAAGACCGCCGCGAACAATCCCGCTGATCAACAGCAAACCGGTAAATATCCAGATGGCTTTCCATTGTGTCGGGACAGAGATTCGGAAAAACACGTCGTTTATTACCTCAAGAAAAAGTGAAAAAAATAATGCTGTCATTAGGAGGCAGATAGCGGCCAACGCGAATGCGCCAAGAGCCCGTTTGATGTAACGCAAGCGGACGAAACCTGTTGCCTGGCCGATCTGCATAAACGAAAGAAAGCCGAACATAAATATCAGCGAGAACCAGAACAAAATAACTAGCATTCCGGCGACCGGCCACGAACCGCGTTCAAATGCCGGTTCAAATGTTTCGGGTGCAATGTAAAGCAGCAGTCCCGACAGAAAAACAAGAGCCGCGAAACAAGCGATCGCTACGACCCAAAATCCGCCTTTATTCGCCAAAAACCAGCCGAACTCAAATCCTTCACGTCGTCGAACTGAGAAATAGTACGCAGACGTTGCGGCGAGCGCACCGCCGCCGAAGGTCATTGAAATGACGGCCGGCGAAAACGGCAGCGGGTCGAACGGTACCCACGCAAAAAACAGAATGAACGCGACAACAACGAAGCAGCTTGCCGAATAGATTTTCAGAAGTGTTTTCATCGTCATCCGACGAAGCGATCAAAGATAACTCAGCGCCCAATGCTTATTATCGCGTTTCAGTTTTCCCCACCAGACGCATAGCGGATAGAGGACAACGAGTCCAGCGATCCAGGCTGCGTAAACCACCCACAACGGAAAACCGTGCCCCGGCGGTGCGGCCTGACCCATATCCAGCAAAGGCAGGAAGAGGTAGCTCACGTTTACGCCGGCAAAATAGTTGAGGAGAATGCCAAAGCTGTGGGCAGTCATCCATTGCAAAATGTAGAAAAACATCGGCACACGGCCAAACGTGATGCACACTCGCTCCCAAATCGCCATGCCGTCGATCCTGTCAGTCAGCCCAAGGACAAGCACCACCGGCCCAAGCGTCATCAATAGAAACAGCAGAGAAGGCGGATACTTTGTCGTGTTTAGATAAGACAGAAAAGTATGTGCCTGATTTGCCTGCACAGACCACGGCACCGGATCGCCATAGACATTTATCAATCGGATGATTACAAAAAGGGCTGTTACGAGCAGACCTAGCGTGAGCAAAAGGTTCTGTCTTTTGCGGCTTTCCCAATTATATATCGAGCCAAATGAATAACCCGCAGCCATTACTCCGATCCAAGGTATCAGCGGATACGCCACAAACACCTGCGAAGAACCACCAAAAAAACGGATGACCCCTGGTTGATGAAGAATGATCCAGATCGACTGTAAAAGATCTGGCGGCGGCGTGCCGGCAAATGCTATTTGCGGCGGCACCCCAATCCCGTCGAGCAGATTGTGCAGGACGATCATTACGAGACCGGCGATGCCGACAACCCTAATCGGCAAGTAGATAAGAGCGGCCATAACGATCATCGAAAAGCCAATTACCCAGATAACCTGGGCCAAGCCGGCAAATGAGTAATCGAGATTGAAAACAGTAAGAAATCGGATAAGCGTAAATTCCAGCAGGATCAGCCAAAGCCCTCGTGTCCAGAGAAATCTTGAGAGTTCGGCGTTTGTTTTGCCGTTCATTTTCTGCAGATAAATGCTTACGCCTGAAAGAAAAACAAAGGCTGGTGCACAGAAATGCGTGATCCAGCGTGTAAAGAAAACAGCGACCGTAGTTGTTCCCGGATCTGTCGGATCAGATTGCATGGCACCGGCGTGGACAAATTCGCGTGTGTGGTCAAGCAGCATTATCATCATAACGATGCCGCGAAGAAGATCGACCGAATAGATACGCCGTCTTAGGTTTTCATCACTCATCTTTCCTTCTCCTGCTCAGTACAGCCGCAACCCGTCTTTTTGTCTCGGCCGAAGGAACATCCTGGCCTTCCCACCATTCGAGTGTTCCGTGCTCGATCTCGGCGCCTGCATCGATCAAAAGTGCAATGATCTCCGCGTGATCCGTTTTGTGTTCGTTTATCGCCGACCAAAGAGCCTGGCCGAGCACTGTTCCGCCATACATATTCTTGGTCTCGATCGTCACCTTTCGCTCGATAAGCAGATTTACCAGTTCAAGATGTCCACCCGAAGCGGCGTAATGAAAGCCGTTCAAACCGGTCTTCATTCCCGCGACCGGATCGACGTCATTATCCAAAAGAAAACGCGCGGTTTCGGTTCGGCCAAGCATGCAGGCACAGGTCAATGCTTCGGCAAGCATTTCGGGTTGGTCATCAAATCTCCCATCTTCGAACCACGTGACGATGATCCGATCAAAACCTTCGGGACCGCCAAGTGCGGACTCAAGACTCGAAAAATTTCCTTCGTCCAGATCACGAACGGCTCGATACCACAATTCATCCGTCGTATTGATAATCATACTTCATACGTACCTCAGAACATTCCCGGAACAATGTCCGCTTCAAAATAAGGCTCTTCTCGAATTGGCGAACCGAAGACTCGCCTTAACAGGACGATCTGTCCGATGTGCGTAAGAGCATCGCCGATCGGTCCTTGAATCAATTTTTCTACCGGGCAGGCGAGCGGCTCATCGGTTGCCAGAAAAGAATCAAGTTTGCGAATGCCGTCGAAAAAGCGAGCCGTTTCCTCTTGCCACGGCAGCGGCTCAGACGCGAGATAAACCAATTCGCCCTTTAGCAAAAAATGCGAGCCGTGAATCAGATCGCCGAGATGGGCAAGTATCTCACCGGGTGTTCTAGCGGATTCCGAAACGCGAAACAAAGCAAAATCCGCCGGAGCGTCTGCGATCGCAATCCGACAGCGAAAGCCGACAGTCGCGAGCATATGTCTAAGAAGCTGACGCTTAACATCTTTGCTCATGTCTCTTTATTACCGCCGCTTTCCGGTAGAAAATCGCCAATGAACTTTCGCTCCATTCCGGTTCCCCAGTCGCAGCCGTGATCGCTGGTGATAATTTCAGCCGATTTTTCGCTGACATAATGCGGCGGGAATGCGAGCAGCTTTAAGATCGTTCCGGGGCGCAGATGTTCGCTTGCCCAAGTTAATGGTGAATCGCCGTTTACGTCGCGTGCCTCGCGTTCCGCGCCGTGTTCGATCAAATATGAGATCATCGCCTCGTCGCCGTAAGCCGCCGCGCGGTGAAGCGGCGTTTCGCCTTTTGTACGAACATCGCGCATGAATGCTCCGGTTTCTTTGCCCGGAATTGTCTTTGCATTTACATCCGCGCCGTTTTCGACAAGCACTTTTAATACATAAAGAAAATACGACCGGCCGGCTTTGCAAAGAGCGCTGTGGAGCGGCGTTTCGCCCGTATCCGGCAAAGCGTAATTTACATCCGCGCCGTGTTTGATCAGAAAATCCGCGACCTTCCAATGGCCGAAGAACGCTGCGTTGCCGAGTTCGTTGTTTAGATCAAGACTCGACAGATCGCCGCCCGCATTCAAAACCGCTTTGAGCGCGGTCGTGTCGTTATAATAAACAAACCACTGCATCGGTTTTACGTCGCCTTCGTGCAGTACCGTTTTCCATTCGGGTAGCGCGAGCAGATCGAAAACCAGATCGGTTCGTCCCCGCGAAATATGATCGAGAATTTTTTCCTTATTCATCCGATTCCTCCTGAACTCGTCCTCGCTCATTCCAATAGTGCTCGAGTTCCACACCCAGACCGTCGGCCAGCCGATTTACAAACGCATAGTAGCCTGTTACTTGATTGATATCCAGAATTGCCGAATCGCCGAAACCAACGGCACGAAGCCGGATGACGTCTGCTTCTTCCATCGCCCACGGCTCGCGTGTCAGTTTAGCTGCGTAATCGAGCATCGCGTGATCGGCGGCATTCAGATCGGCTTTACGAAAATCGTCTGACAAATGTTTTATTAAATCTTCGTCTTGGGTGAGAACGCGGAGGCCCTCCGCGTGATGCGTCACTCAGTAAACACAGTGATTTATTGCGGAGACGGTAACGGCGATCATCTCCCGCTGGTGGCGCGAAAGTTCCGACGGGCCGTGCATAATCGTCTTGTAAAATTCGTAATGCCCGGTAAGCGAACGCGGGTTCAGACTATGAATTTTCAAAATATTATCAACACCGCCCCACGGCGCCGTCAGCTTTTCGTAAAGCTCCTTGAGCCTGCCGACAGCCTCGCTCTCTTTAATTACTTTTATCCATGCCATATAAATGTATTGCAGCTTCTAATTTATCCTACATAGCCGTTTTTGCTTAAACCCGGATCACGGATCGGAGCGCGGACACTCCTGTCCGCAAGGCCGCACGGCGGCCTCAGCTTTCGCGGTCGGGCCGACGTTATTTCGCGGCGAAGATCGGTGAACGCGGAAGCCGCATTCATGCATTCGCATTCGCATTTTGCTTTGAAAATGGAAGATTTTGGGTGAAAGACGGCGCAT